>JBGQLM010000145.1:0-10718 GCA_041500085.1 Geobacteraceae bacterium | reverse complement strand
TGACGCCCTAATGCTCGTACTGCCTGGTTGTGTTTTTTGCCCTCTGCCCGTTTTTTCTCGTAGTACCGTTGTGATTCTGGAACAAACTTGCGATGCCGATCTACTGCAATCATCATCGCTGCTTTTGCACGGGTGTTGACAACCATCCCGGTTGACCCGCCGGATGACGCAGATGACGGGGGCGGCATTTCGCGTCTAGTGAGTCTGAATAAACAGGCCACTGACCCCATAAGCCACACCCCCGTCAACGTGCATTCTACAATTCTCTGGGAGTGGCTGTCATCTGCTAAAATCCGATGATAGACTCCTTTAGATTTCTGCTCCAGGTTCCCGGTTGACAGGTGGACTATAGGACGTCCCCGCAAGTTAGATTGAAATGACGATTTGAGGTATGGTATTGATATGGTCGGTTGGCGAATTGCATGAAATGGGGGGCATGAATGCTATTCCTTTGGAAAATATTCGTTCTTTATTCCCGGGTATCGCTCTTTTCCTGGGGAGGAGGTCCCGCCTCCCTGGCTTTGATGCAGCGTGAAAGCACGGCTGCGCTCTGGTCCCCGCCCGGCAACGCTTTGCCAATCCCCTGGGTAACGCCTGAGGAGTTCGCTGATGCAGTAGCTGCAGGCAATGCCCTGCCCGGACCGATCGCCCCGCAGGTTTCAGCCTTTATCGGTTACAAGCTGGCCGGAATACCCGGAGCCATTGCTGCTGCCGCCGGAACGGTGCTGCCGACGACCCTGCTGATGCTGGTCATGGTGATCTACTTCTACAAGGTAAGGGAGAGTGGGCTGGTCAAGGCCATGTTGCAGGCAGTTCGTCCGGTTGTTGTCGGCTTGCTGGTCTGGACTGCCTACGACATGGCGATGACAGTGTTCGGTGTATCGAAACATGGCCTGGCAGGGGCTCTGACACAGGGGTGGGACAAACTGCTCATCGTCGTGGTAGTCTTTGGAATACTGACTCTGACCAGGATCAATCCTGCGCTGGTAATACTGGCAGCAGCCATGCTCGGCTGCCTGGTCTATCAATGAGGAGCGGCAGCAAACGGCGAATCCGACAATTGGGATAGGGAGCGCAAGGCGGTTGCCACCGTCGGTCGGGTCAGACCGGTATCCAGTTTGTCTCGTGCCAAGGGCAGACTTCTTGCGCTTCCACGTTTCACCCCCGTAATACGCTATCCTTTAAGCGCGGTATAGGGTATAGTCAACTATCTGCTTACCTTTTAACGCATATTTCCTTACGGCCCCTTTCTTTCTCACTCTGCCTCCTGCCACCCCGTCGGGCACTGCTTGCCCGACGCCTGACGAGCGAAGCAACCTCCAACCAGGACGACAGGTAGATACCGGTTACGGCTCCCTTGCGTCCTTGACAGGATATGAAAACATATGAAAATTCCACTGAAAATGCAGTTGCTTGTCCATAACGGTCTCGTTGACGAGGTCGTGTCCCAGTTGATGAGCGGCAAGGAGGCCGAGGTCTACGTCGTCCGTTCCATGGGAGAGCTCCGCTGCGCCAAAGTATACAAGGACGCCGTCAACCGCAGCTTCAGCAGTCAGGCTAAGTACCAGGAGGGCCGCAGCGTAAGGAACAGCCGCCAGGCGCGCGCCATCGGCAAGCACTCGAAGTTTGGCCGGAATGAACAAGAGGGAGCATGGCAGAACGCCGAGGTGGACGCCCTGCGCCGCCTTGCCGCCGCCGGAGTGCGCGTTCCGCAGGTTTTCAGCTATGCCGAGGGAATACTGCTGATGGAACTGGTGCTCGATGCTGACGGCAACACCGCACCGAGGCTCAACGACATCAAGCTGACCGGGGCGCAGGCCCGTGAATATCACCGCGTGCTGATCGGGCAGATCGTTCTCATGCTCTGCTCCGACCTCGTCCACGGCGACCTGTCCGAATACAACGTGCTTGTCGGCAGCGACGGGCCTGTAATTATCGATCTTCCCCAAGCCATCGATGCAGCTGGCAACAATAATGCACCTGCCATGCTCCAACGGGATGTCGCCAACATTACGGCCTACTTTGGCCGTTTTGCGCCCGAACTGCTCACTACCGACTACGGCAGAGAGATCTGGAAGCTTTACTCCAGTGGTGAGCTCAGGCCGCAGGCGGAACTGACCGGTCGCTTTGAGCAGAGCAGTATCCCGGCTGATGTTCCCGGCGTCTTGCGGGACGTCGACTCGGCGCGACGCTGGCATCTGCGCAATAGTTGAAACCTTGCCGCCAGGCGGCAGCTGCC
Source organism: Geobacteraceae bacterium (assembly GCA_041500085.1). GTDB lineage: Bacteria > Desulfobacterota > Desulfuromonadia > Geobacterales > DSM-12255 > VEOV01. The sequence continues at coordinate 8,479 of JBGQLM010000145.1, read as the reverse complement.
TCTGAAGAACAAAGGCGGCCATGTGAAAAGGCGACCAAGCGGCCGCCTCTGCTATTGAAGAAAATCTGTCTGCCTTTCTCTGCACGGCCGCCGGCTAACCAGCAGTCCATACCTCCGGCACCGGCACACCCGCATTCGCCAGCTCTATCCGGTAGGGGGTCACGACCACCACACCGTAGTTCGGATCATCGGGGCCGCTGAAATAATTGGCCAACATCTCGCTCCAGAATCCGTGGCGCTCAGACGCCTCGGTGGCAAAACGGGCTCGCCCCTGGATCTGCAGGTACGGGGTCATGTTGGCCGGGTCGTTCACTCCCAGCGTCACGTGCACCTCGGGGTTGGCGGCGATCTGCGCCACCTTGCGGGACCCGGCGAAGGTCGCGAAGCGCACGCTCAGGTCGTCCCCGCCTACCGTCATCACGTAGCGGACCCACGGCTTCCCGTCGGCGATGGTGGCCACCGCTGCAAGCTGCAGCGGGGTGGCGATGGCGGCTATCTGTTCTTTCAATGTCGACATGGTTTGTCTCCTTTCGTTGGCGTCCGGTGGAAAGCATACCACCATTGCGGCGGTCGGCAACAAGTAGCAAAAAGGGGTTTGACAGATTGTAATAACGCGGTAGAATCCTCACTGAATTAACGGAATTTGAGGCAAAGACATCATTTTCATATATAGAGGAACGGCCATGAAAAGTATTTTCTTTACCATGATTTTTTGCCTGCTGTTTACTGTCTCCTCCCATGCCGCCCTGAAGGTCATCGGCAGCGGAGACAAAATGCAGTTGGATGCTTCCCGCTTTCCGCCGGTGATGAAATCGGCCTATCAGCTGATGCAGAACAAGTGTACCAGTTGTCATACGATGGAGAGAGTTGTCATTGCCCTGCAGACGGGAGTCGCTCCCACTACCTTGCTGGAATTCAACAAAAAAACCGCCAAAGACCACTGCAATAAAATGATGCGCAAGCCCAATGCAAACATTTCACAGCAGGATGCAAAGACGATCACCGAACTTCTCTATTACCTCATTGACGAGTCTGCAAAAAAATAGATTTTTCCATCCCGCCTGAGGTGCCGTTATTGATTAGTCAACTAAGTGCCGGGTTAATCAACTAACGACATCCCTCTAACCCCCAGAGCAAAAAAGGCGGCCGCTTGGCCGCTTTTTGAATTATATCCGTCTTGAAATTCCGATTCCGGAGCTTTATCAGGTGAGTATCCCGGGATTGCTGACGTTTCAAGGAACAAGAAGACTGTCTGCAACAACAAGCATTTCGCTTCACATGTTCTTCATGCTCTGCAACTGGACCGTTGCCGTATCTAACGCTTTCTTCGCTTCCTGGTGGCCGGGGCTGATCGCGAGCAGCGCCTTCCACTTTCTGATTGCGTTTTCCAGCCTGCCGCGTCGATACTCTTCGAGTCCCTGTTCCATCATCCGGTTCACACAGGCTTCCTGAAGGGCTCTGATCCGCTTTGGATCCTGGCTGACCCGGTCCCTGAGCGAAGGCTCGACCGGATATGCATTGAGCACCTCTTTGAAGGCGCGCGCCGCAGCCGCATAATCCTCTGATGAAAAGGCATCATTGCCCACCTCCAGCAGTCCGTTGACAGCCAGAATATATTCCCTCTCCAGTCCCTCACGATTCTTGCCGTTCATCAACTTGATCGCCTGGCGGTAATTCTTTTTCTCAAGGAGGGCAACGACCTTCCTGCGCAGGAGCGGGATCTGCTGTGAACGTTTCGGAACGGCGGATGCAGGATTCTGACCGTCCCCGGCAGGTTTGATGAGGGCGCCATCCCGGCCGGAGCAGGCGGCCAGCCCGATGGTTGCCGCGAGAAGGAGTATCCGGCCGCAGCTGGTTTTCATGTCGTTGACTCGATGCGCGGTGCGTTGAAAACCGGCATTTCGAGGACCTTGAAAGCCGGGGGATTGAGGTTTCGCCTCAGGACTGCGGCGACGAAACAGTCTGTTAGGTGTGGATCAAACTGGGTCCCTCGACAGCGGATGATCTCTCCGATGGCAAACTCGGTCGTGAGTCCGGCGCGATATGGCCGGGACGAGGTCATGGCATCATAGGAATCGGCCAGGGCGATGATCGCAGCAAAGAGCGGTATATCCTCTCCTCTCAGTCCCTCCGGGTACCCTTGGCCATTGTACCATTCGTGATGGTGCAGGACCGCTGGGATGAAGCGGCGCAGAGCCTGGGAGTAGCCGAGGATGTCGGCCCCATCGCGGGGGTGACGCTTGACTCGATGAAACTCGTCATCGTCCAGGGGGCTCGCTTTCTTCAGGATGTGATCGGGTACACGGATTTTTCCCAGGTCGTGTACCAGTGCCGCCACCTCCAGATCCCTCTGTTCCTCTGTGCCGAGTCCCAGCTCTTCCGCCACCATGAGCGACATGGCTGCGACCCGGGCCGAATGCTGCATGGTATAGTCATCCCGGGCATCGATGGAAGTAGCCAGAATCTTCACCGTGGCAAGGTACGACTCTTCCAGGCCGCGTGCATACTCGGCGAGCTTGTCTTGCTGGTTCAGGATTACGCCGGCCATTTCATTGAAGTTCCTGGTGAGCTCGCCGAGCTCGTCGCGCTGCGTCACCGCGATAGCACCCAGGTTACTGCCCGATTTCAGCAGGAATACTCCGTCATTGAGCAGTTTGATCGGCCGCGTGAAGATGCGGGCAATGTAGCAGGTGCAGGCCACGGACAGGAAAAGGATGATCACCGCCATAACCGCCACCTTGCGGCGCGCTGCTGCCTGGGCCGTAGTCAGAGCGATGTCGTCGATCTCCAGGTAGAACTGGCCGATCTCCTTGCCGGCAAACACGATCGGGGTCCTGAATTCGTAGGAGATCTGCCCGTCATTGGTCACCTGCGTGGCCACCGCCCCGTCGCTGTCCTTATGGATCTCAACCCCGGTCTCCGGCTTGAAGCTGCTGCCACTTTTCAGCAGTTCGCTGTGAGCCGCTACCGTCCCGCGGCGGTCGATCACCGCCACATAGATGATATCCTCCTGCCGTTCCTTGATTTTCGCCACCAGGTTGTCCAGGGAGAGCCTGTCCCGGACCAGCATACTGTAGCCGGCGGCATTGGCGGCGCCTCGCGACAGGGACAGACCGCGCTTGACCAGTTCTCCAAGCAGAAAGGTGTCCATGATTTCCATGACAATCATCGACGAAACGATGATGACCGCGGTAACGAGCAGGCACGTTAACAGAGAAAGTTTAAATCTGATCCCTAAATACACGAGATTTCCTCTCCTGTCCTGCAACAGCGACGAATTCTCCGCGTTCAGTCGGGCCGTAGATTCCCGTTCGAGAACTTGAATTGAACGATCAGACCCGCTTTCATGTACGCAAAATAAAAAACCGGGGCAAAAATATCAGGTGATATTTCGGCAACCCGGCTGTCTCGGTGAGACCCTGTAGGCTTTCCGCCCCATCCTCACGGATGGTTGAGTATTATCGTATATTCCTGAGGCAAAACTTGTATTTCTTATAACTTGCTGTGGATAGAAAGTCAAATTCATACTGCCAGCATGCCCACGCGTAGCGGCGGCCGCATTGTCCCCGGAATTCAAGGCTGACTACTTCACAGACAGACCTCGGCTGCCTGCACAAGTTTCCGGCATTTATTCATGTGCTACCAAGGAGTGTCTTTGTAACAATGTGGAATCATGGCAAAATAATCACGCGTCACCTTGGCACACACCATGTAGAAGAAACCTGCAGAGATACAGAAAACAAGTGCGGGGAGATTGACCTGCACGCGGAGGTGTGCCATGAAGATGATAGAAGCCGTCATACATCAACTCAAGCTGCAAGAGGTCCGGAACGCTCTCGACGAAATGGGTGTCGAGGATTTCATGGAAAGCCCTGTAATCTGCCATGGCCGGCAGCAGGGGCAGACAATAATGTTTCGTGGCGCCAGGTTCGTTGCGAATGTCGTCGACAAGGTGAAACTTGAGGTCATTGCAGCGGACGAATCGGTGGAAAATATCATCGAGGCCATCGGCGCCATTGCCAGGACCGGACGCAAGGAAGATTGCAGGATCGCCATACGTCCTTATCTGGAAGTGACCTGAGCGCTTTTGGGGGTGCGGTTCTGTATTTCCCTCACAGAGGTGCGTCGAAATTGCCGAAATGCGGGACGTGATCGTATCCGCCATATCCTCTTGCTGCTGGCGGCTCTTCGGCCAGGAGGTAGGTATAGTTGAAACGGAGCCGTACCGGAGTCGTCCCCTCGGGGAGGTTGAGATTCATCCGGAATGGCTCGGTCTTCCCTGACGGGATGTAGGTAGGGAATTCATGGATTTTTTTCCTGGCTAACACTTTGCCCTTGTCGTCGACAACTCTGGCCGTCAGCTCCAGATCCAGCAGGTATGCGTAACGACGGTTGGTAACCGCACCGGACAGTCGGATGTCCTGGCCGGTCCGTTCCGCCTGCCAGGCTACCTCAACGTCGAAGCTCCGGTAGTAGTGGGAGGCAAAGGGCGGATTGGCATCAAACTCCCTCCGGTAGGTACTGCATGCGGCCGTTGCCAGCATCAGCAGGATAGCGATGATTGATCGTCCTCTCATGATCGCGCCTCCACTGCAGAAATTCTGTCTCTTCTTAATATGTTAACAGAAAATGAGGTAAACCGGCTGGGTATTCCCTGTCAGGGCCGATCCTTGAGATTCCATGATAATTATGGATTGCCGTATCCCCCCAGGTAAGCCCCCAGGATCCTCTCCAGATGAGGCTTGAGATTATCAAGCAACTGCAGGGTCGCGTCATTCGGGTTGCGACAGTAATGAGCTGAAGTGGCAAGGTTGAAGTAGATCCGGCAGGCAAACGGCCTGACGCCGTAGATGCCGCAGTTTTTTCTGGCAAGATTGAAAAAGGGGCAGTATCCGGAAGTGTCGAGCCTTTTCGGCAATAGCTCCAGCACCTTCTGCTCATAGGCAAACACATCGGGTCTGCAGCGGCAGCAGCAGCCGGTGGAGCAGCCGACAGCCAGCTCTATTTCCCCGCGGCAGAAGGAATGGTCAATAACCCGGCGGCCGAACCTGTCCGCCGCCCGGTAGAGGAAGGAGATCTGCCGCCAGCTGTCGTCTCCGGCCCGCTCACTCCAGATGACCCGCCGCTTTAACTTTTCAACCTCCCGCGCAACCGCCGCCTCACGGCCATCAGCCACTCCCGCAATTGAAATGATGCGTGACATTTGCCAACTCCTCAGCACTGATCGCTTGAACTCACAGCCTGAAATTTGAAATTTACTGAAACTCGATCCTTTGTGCCAGATAAAAGATGGTAAACTTTAGACAATACTTTTTGAACTATTAACACTTGGCCGTACGATTGCCAGATGAATCTCCGGGAAGGAGGCTGTATGGGCATCGAGACAATCACCGTTCTGGTCGTCATTGTGGTCGCCGGCGCGCTGTTCATGACGGATACGCTCTCCATAGACCTGGTGGCGCTCCTGATCATGTCAACCCTACTCCTCACCGGGATCATCACGCCGGACCAGGGGATTGCGGGTTTCAGCAACCGGGCAACGGTAACCATAGGTGCACTGTTCGTACTGAGCGCCGGCCTTTTTAAGACCGGTGCGGCCAATTTTGCCGGCGTCTTCCTTTCCCGCCTCGGCAGGCGGGATTTCAGGCTGACGCTGATTGCCATGATGCTCTCCATCGGAGGGTTGTCGGCATTCATGAACCATACCGCAGTTGTAGCCATTTTTATCCCCATTGTCCTCGACATCGCCCGCGACATCAAGGCCAGTCCCTCCAAACTCCTGATGCCACTGGCGTACTCCTCCATGTTCGGCGGCGCTTGCACCCTCATCGGCAGCTCCACGACTATCCTGGTCAGCGCCATTGCCGAACAGAACGGGGTGCCTGCTTTCGGCATGTTCGAATTTACCGGTCTCGGTCTGATCCTTTTCGGCGTAGGGATCGTCTACATGTTGTTCATCGGCAGCAAAATGATACCTGCCCGGGGAGGAGACCGCCGGAAAAACTTCCTGAAAGGTCACTATCTCACCGAGATCATACTGCAGCCGAAGGCGAAGTTCCTGGGGAAAACCCTCCATAACTCCCCTCTCGTCCAGGATCTGGAAATCGAGAGTCTTGATATCTTTCGCAAGGAAACGCGCCTATGTGCTCCCTTGTCAGCGGTTGTCCTCGAGACCGGTGATCTGGTCCGGGTCCGCTGTGACGTGGAGAAGATCAGAAAGCTGCAGGAATTGAAAGGCATCATCCTGAAATCCGCGGCGGAACAGCACGCGACAGGGGAGAAACTGGAAGGGAATCTGCTGGTAGAGGCAGTTGTCGCCCCCGATTCCATGCTGATGGGGAAGACTTTTAAAGAGATCGGGTTCCGTTCCGTCTTCGGCGCAACGGTCCACGCCATCAGGCATCGGGGTGAGACCATGGAAGACGACCTTGAATCGACGACAATCTGCCCGGGGGATGTCCTTCTCATCGAGACAAGTCCGCAGCGTCTCGACGACCTGCGGGAGCATAATGCCTTCACAGTTATCGCAGAGGTGGAACTGCCGACCTTCCGCAGAAGCAAGATGATTGTAGCCCTCGCCATTGTCATCGGCGTGGTCGTCAGTTCGGCCGTGGGAGCGGTGCCGATAGTGGTGAGCTCGGTCATCGGGGCCGTCCTGATTGTCCTGACCAGGTGCCTGACAGTGCATGAAGCGTACAGGGCCATCGACTGGAAGGTCATCTTTCTGCTTGCCGGGGTACTCACCCTTGCCAAAGCGATGGAAAAGACCGGTATTGCCCTCTTCATTGCGCAGAAGCTGGTATCTTCGATCGGCACGTGGGGACCGACAGCTCTTGTTTCGGCATTTTACCTGTTGACCTCTCTTTTTACCGAGATCATGTCGAACAAGGCAGCGGCAGCCCTTTTGGCGCCCATAGCCATTGTTTCCGCCCATTCGATGGGTGTCGATCCCCGCCCGTTGCTGATGGCGGTGGTGTTCGCCGGTTCGGTAACGTTCATGACCCCTGTCGGGCATCAGGTCAATACCATGATTTACGGTCCCGGCCGCTTCAGGTTCGCCGATTTCGTATGGGTCGGCGCCCCGTTGAACTTAATTTTCTGGGTGCTGGCGAGCTTGCTGATTCCCCGCTTCTGGCACTTCTGAGGGATATGTCGAAAAACGGGGATTAGATGGCCGGCGCGGGCTTGCATTAGCATATTAACTTGTTAAGATTCAGAGCATGGACCAGGAAAACCCGCCAACAGAGAAGCTGACCCGCAGCGAGACCATTACAGCACTGGCACACTACTACCGGGCCGAGGTGACCCGCAGTCTGGCGTGGCGCAAGCGCCTCGATCTGACCACCAACTGGGCAGTGGGCGCGGCAGCGGCTTTTCTCGGGTTCGCATTCTCCCATCCGGAGATCCACCACAGCATCTTCTTTTTCTCCCTGGCCATCGTCTACACCCTCCTCTTTGTCGAGGCGCGGCGTTACCGCTTCTTCGACGCCTATGACTACCGGGTACGGCTCATGCACAAGCACTTTATCTATGGTGTCCTCACCGGGAAACTTGAACTGGCGGAAGACTCATACTGGGTGGCCGAGCTTGCCTCGGACCTGCTCTATCCCGAGTACAAGATGAGTTTTCTCTATGCCCTCGGTCGCCGGTTCAAGGTCAACTACGCATTTCTCTTCATCATCCTGTTGGCCGGCTGGCTGTTCAAGATAAAGCTCCATCCTTTCCCTGCCGTATCCTGGTCCGATTACCTCGATCATGCTTCAATTGAGGGGGTTCCGGGGGGAATTACCCTGCTATTCATTCTCTTTTTCATCGTCCATGCGGCTGTCCTGATCTTTATAGGACGCAAACCCATGGGTGGTCGGGACATCATCTCTTCCGATCCGGTCAAGAGGTAAGATGCCGGGCTCGAACGATGGAAAGCGGTAATATTAGGGCTGCCAAATTATCAAGGCAAAGGGCTAGTGCAGCACTTTCCCATAAATATTCGATTATTACCCTTTCTTTCGTCCATACATTATGCCGAGTTTACCCATTCGCCCCCTCAGCGTATTCGGGTTGATGCCGAGCAACTCCGCCGCACCTCCCGGACCATGAATCTTCCCTTTGGTTATTTTGAGAACCTTGCCGATATGCAGGGACATCGCCTCGTCCAGGTTTATGGGGCCGCCACCTTTTTCTTCCGCAACGGGTTGTGTTGTCGGGAAGACTTTTACTTACACTCCCACCGGCCCGGTGGGGCTTCTGAAAAACCAGGGCAGGAAGTGTCTCCACATTCATTCCAATGGGGGCTTCCACTATGGCAAGGAAGAGGATCATTCCGTGCCCTACCTCAAGTCGATCATGGGCTTTATGGGAATCGAGGATTTCGAAGTGGTCGTGGTCGAGGGGGTTGATGCCATTCCGGATCAGGCAGAATCATTTAAAGCCGCAGCAGGAGATAGGGCTCGCAAGCTTGCCAGCCAGTTTTGAGTGCAGC
>JBGQLM010000144.1:0-10732 GCA_041500085.1 Geobacteraceae bacterium | reverse complement strand
CGTTTTCGATCTTTTGCCGGAGCTTGCCGATATGCACGTCAATGACCCGGTCGATGACCACCTCGCCGTGCCGGCAGCACTGATCCAGGAGCTCCTCCCGGGAAAAAGCCCTCCCCGGAGAACTCATCAGTACCTGCAGGATCCTGTATTCCGAAGCCGTCAGCATGACAGGGCGGCCGTCGAGGGCAACCTTGTGCTTCTCAGGGTCCAGTTCCAGGCCGTCAAAAGAGAGGACACCCCCGGGCAGCGGGGATGCCGGCCGGCTGCGGCGCAGGATCGCCTTCACCCGCTCCACCAGTTCTCGGGGGCTGAACGGCTTGACCACGTAATCATCGGCGCCCATCGCCAGTCCCGCGACCCGGTCGACCTCCTCCTCCCGCGCCGTAAGCATCAGGACCGGAACCTCCGAACTTTTCCGCAGAGCCCGGCAAATCTCCAGGCCGTCCACGTTCGGCAGCATGACGTCGAGGATGACGAAAACGGGATTGCAAGCGCCGGCGGCCTGTATCGCCTGCCCGCCATCATGGACCACCACCGCCTTGAACCCTTCCCGCTCCAGATACGTTGCGACCAGTGCGGCGGTATTGCGGTCATCTTCTACTATCAGCACGGTACCCAGGCTGCCGATGGAGTGATACATGCTTTTTATCTCATCCCTCAACTTTCATCCCTCAACATGCCCTTGCTCATCCATTTCCCCTCTTCATCTCTTCAATCTTTGCCGGGATCTTGCCAAGTATGCCGACCCCCAGTTTTTTCATGACGAAGTGGCTGCTCATGAACAGCTTGGTGATGCGCATCAGATAGTCTCGCTTGAAGCCGGCCTTCATGGTCATGAATTCCATTATCTTGCCCATATAAAAGCGGCGGTAGCAGTCCGCCTGCGCAACTTCGACCTGCAGAATACTCATTTTGTGAGGTTCGAGGACAGGGTCCACCATGTTGTATTTCCCGTAATCGTGGACCCGGAGACGGGGTTCAAGGTCTGTGTACCCTTCAGAATACGGCCATGGGGTGTAGGTCAGGAAATTCGCAACATCCGGATTATACTCCTGGACCAGCTGCATGGTGTTCCTGATACTAGATGGAGTCTCATCGGGGAAACCGAGCATGAAAGAGGCCTCGGACACTATCTCCTGCTCACGGAGGATATCAAAAACCCGGCCCATTTCCGCAATATTCATCTCTTTTTTCACGGCATCGAGGGCCGCTTGGTCGGCGGTCTCTATTCCGACAGAGATATAAATGATTCCTGCCTTCCGGTACTTCCAGATGATGTCGCTATCCCGGATTATGTCCGGGGCCCTGGTTTCCATCAGGAGATAAACAGGGATATCCTTGGCAATGAGCGCATCGAGAAAGGTTTCCCAACGCTCCCTGCTGCTGGTGGGATACTCATCGGCAATCAGAAAGACGTTAACGTCGTAAGTCGCATACAGATATTCCAGCTCATCAGCCACCTTCCGGGGATCACGGGCGCGCCAGGACTGCTCCCAGAACTTCTGCTGGGAGCAGAATGCGCAGTCGTGGCGGCAGCCGCGGGATGAGCTGATCGTTCCCAGGCGGGAGCCCGGAATCACTAGACTGTAATAGTCCTCCCAGTCGAGAAGATCCCACGCCGCCGGGAGATCGTCAATGCTCTCCATGAAAGTGCGGCTGTCGGTCCTGACGACTGCCCCCCCCCGCCGGAAGGCAATCCCGGCAACCATTTCCGGGTTTCCGCCAGCCTCCAGCACCTCCAGCAAATGCCGGAGCGTGACTTCTCCCTCGCCGATGACGATATAATCGACTGCGGCTGAGCCTTCAAGCACCTCTTCATACATGAAGGTCGGGTGCACGCCGCCCAGGATGGTTACCGTATCCGGCCTGATCCTTTTGGCCAATTCAAGGGTCTTGACTGCGTCATTTATGGTAGCGGTGATCGCGGTGGAAGCAACGTAATCCGCCATGGATTCACGAAGACGGTGCTCAATCTCGGGATACGCATGACCCTTGGCCATGGCATCATAGATCTCTGCATCCAGTTTAGCCTGTCGGGCAGCAGCGGCAAGGTAGACCAAACCGAGAGGAATCCAGCGACCGGCAACTTCATCCACGCCACTATGATAGGGGGGAGTTACAAACAGGATCTTCTTAAGGTTTGCGGCTGTTTTTATTTGACATCTCCCTTGAAATTCAATACGTTGCATTATGAATGCAAGATTAATATCCGCTTGCGACACTAGCATGATATTGCGTTAAAATCCAGCCATTTCCATTAAGATCAGCCCTCGTAATCTCATACCATTTCCGGACGCAACAGCAGTAACGACAACTGAAACATATCCGGGGAAATAATGGGCAATTTATTGAGAACATCTCTATATAATCGAAGCTTTCTTGATTGTTCTCGAAATCTAAACGTGATAAGCACATTCATATGAAACTCATCATCCAGATACCATGCTTCAACGAGGCGGAGACTCTGCCCGTTACCCTGAAAGATCTTCCTCGTGACGTGCCGGGGTTCGACAGCGTGGAGTGGCTGGTCATCAATGACGGCAGTACCGACGGAACGGCTGAGGTTGCTCTAAATAACGGCGTGAACCACGTCGTCACCTTCACCAAAAACCAGGGACTGGCACGGGCCTTTCTGGCCGGACTGGACAGCTGCATCAAACTGGGCGCTGACGTCATCATCAATACCGATGCCGATAACCAGTACATGGCTGCCGATATTCCGGCGCTGGTCGCCCCTATCCTTGCAGGTAGAGCCGATGTAGTTATCGGCGCCCGCCCTATCAACGAAATCAAGTCATTTACGCTGGCTAAGAAGCTGCTGCAAAAAGCCGGCAGTTCCGTGGTGCGCTTTGTCAGCAAAACCAACATTCCTGACGCGCCAAGCGGATTCCGGGCTATGACCCGCGAAGCGGCGATGCGTTTTAATGTTTTTAACGACTATACCTATACACTGGAAACCATAATCCAGGCGGGCCAGAAGAACATCGCCATGGCCTCGATTCCGGTGCGAGTCAACAGTACATTGCGCCCGTCGCGCCTCGTAAAGAGCAATTCCTCCTACATCAGAAAATCCCTGGTCACGATCGTCAGGATCTTTGTTGTTTATAAAGCGTTCAGATTTTTCATGTCGGTAGGATTGTCGGCTCTATCGCTCGGCTTACTCGGAGCGACCAGATTCCTCTACTATTACGTTACCGGTGATGGTGCCGGGCATGTGCAGTCGTTGATATTATCATCAATACTGCTGGGCGTTGGTTTCCAGACCATACTGACTGCTTTCCTGGCGGACCTCCTGGCGGTAAACCGCCGCCTGATGGAAGATGTTCAATATCGATTGAAAAAACTGGAATACTCCGGAACAGCAGATTCTCATCCCGGCATCCGGAAGAACCGACGGCAAGAGCATCAATCTTGAAGGCATGCTTGGATGTGCCTTAAAAATCAGCTAATTCAACAGGAGAACTTCACGATGAAGCGCATTATTATGTTTGCAGCAATGGCAATAGTAGTTTCAATGGCATCGGCAGCGGTCGCACTGGACAATATAGCACTTGTCGGCACCTGGAAGCTGGTTGAGCCTGCCAAGGACAAAAATGGCAAGCCATGCCCCTTTGTCGGCAAGCAGATCCTGTTTAACGCCGACGGCACAATGATATCCGACAATATGCCGATGCCTTTCAAGTACAATGCCGATCTGGACAAGGCGGAAACCGAAAGGGCCACTTCGCGCTTCCCTGAGCTGAAAGGTATGGAGATCATGCTGGCTATGATGGGAGACTCGCAGAGTGACTGGTCTAAAGCCCCGATAGTCTATGGGGTGAAGTTGAAGGGCAACCAGTTAACCATGAAAGTCTCCGGGTATACGCCGGCACGCTACAAGAAACAGAAATAGATTTCTCCGGCAGAAACATTAACTGACTCATTGATTTTTACCTGCTCAGGAAATTTTTGAGACAATGCCACGTCTCAACACCGAAAGCGACTCAATCTCCACACATCGCGCGAATGGAACGACAATGCGTCGCCTGATCAAGTGGCTGGTATCCAAAGCCTCACGAGATACGACATCCGGACAGTTTATCGCCGAGATTGATGGACTCCGGTTCATAGCCATCTTTTCGGTGATCCTGTTTCATCTGAACTGGTTTATCACCTCGAAGACCGGAAGGTCGGATGAGGCTGATTTCTTGACGAAGTTCCTCTCCCACGGGCACATCGGCGTTCAGCTCTTCTTCGTCATCAGCGGCTTCGTCATTGCCCTGCCCTTTGCCAAGGGGTACCTGTTAAACGGCAGACGCCCGAGTCTTCGGCAGTATCTTTTCCGCCGGCTGACCCGCCTGGAACCCCCCTATATAGTCAACCTCCTATTCCGCTTTGCATTGCTTCCCCTCGCCACTGCGGACACGTTCAGCGATCTGCTCCCCCACCTGCTGGCCAGCATGGGGTATCTGCACAACATCATCTACGGGAGCATGAGCAGAATCAACTTTGTTGCCTGGTCGCTTGAAATTGAGCTGCAGTTCTATCTTCTGGCCCCGCTCATAACATCGGTATTCATGATCAGGTCGAAGATCGGCCGCAGGCTGCTGCTTGTCGCACTCATCATCATCTTTCCCCTCATCGCATCTGCTCTGAACGGTTTTCCGAGAGTAAACCTCTCCATTCTTTCTGCGGCACATTACTTCCTGACCGGTTTCCTGCTCGTGGATATCTACTTGATCGAATGGGACCAGAATCCGGCCAAATCCTGGCACTGGGATCTGGTGTCCGTCCTGTCATGGGCCGCCGTCGTTGCGTTGCTCTATCAGGGAGCAGAAGAGTCCTTAATCGTAATTCCAACTTTTTTCGCCTATGTTGCCGCCTTCAAAGGAGTGCTGAGTAATCGTTTCTTCTGTCAGCCCGTGATCTACATCATCGGCGGCATGTGCTACACGCTCTACCTGTACCACTACTCGGTGATTTCCGCTATCTGCCGCCTGCTGATCAGGGTCGAGTTCCTGAATCAGCTGCCGGCCTGGCTCGAGATTATCGTGGCAGGCCTGGTTATCGTGCCGGCCATCCTGCTTTCCGGCGCCCTCCTGTTCATCCTGATTGAAAAGCCCTGCATGAAGAAGGATTGGCACATCAAACTTCTGGGACGATTCAAGCAGGGACTTGAGACGTGACCAGGGAGCGGCAATACTGGACTTGGATTGAGGATTATATTATATTTCGGTCCGACGATATGTTAGCTGAACCCGACTACTATTTTACAGAGGTGCGCCATTAGAATAGGAGTCATTACCTATGATTTTTTTCCGTTGATCGGCGGTATCGGCAGACACACCTATCAGATGTTCTCAAGCCTGAAGGGTGAAGACTTCCTCTTCTTCTCTCCATCAATAAACTCTCTGGATCGCCACATTCTCATTAATTTCCTCCCGGTACGTCTTCTCAAGCAGGCAGGTGTATCCCTCTGGCTCCACTTTAATGCACGTCGTATAATTTCCCGCCATCACCTGGACCGTGTGAATATCCACTCCGGACCAGGCGGAGTACTCTGCGTACGACGACTCCCGGTTCCGGTCATCGTCACCTGCCACCACACCTACCGGCAGCAAGTCAGCCATATCCATTCACAGTTCTGGAAGATCATATTCCTTCCCTTGGAAAAGAGGACATACCAGCTTGCCGACAGGATCGTCGCCGTATCGGAAGCGACGAAGAACGCGCTGGTCGAAAGTTATGAAATCCCCGAACAGAAGATAACCGTAATTCATAATGCCGTGGATACGAGAGGATTCCATCACCTGGAAATCCCGAAAAATCCCCATTCACTGCTCTATATCGGACGGATTGACAAACGCAAGGGAATCGATTTTCTTATCCGCAGCATGCCGCTTGTCAGCGAGCAGATTCCAGATGTACAGCTCCTGATTGGCGGAAAAGGAAGATATCTGGAAATGATGAAGTCGCTGGTCGGACAACTCGACCTGGAGCGCAATGTCACGTTCCTCGGCTTCGTTGCGGATGACCAGCTGAATACCCTGTATAACCAGGCCCGGTGCGTTGTGGTCCCCTCGATCTTCGAAGGATTCGGCATCACCGTCATCGAAGCCCTCGCGGCCGGAACCCGTGTGGTCGGGACCGCCGTGGACGGCATTCGGGAAATCCTGCAGAGCGGGGAGTACGGCCGACTGGTCCCCTACGGAAATCATCGAGCCCTGGCGGATGCCATCATCGCCGAACTGAATGAGCCGAAAAGGGCCGGAGCATTACGAGCGGAATACCTGGTCGAACAGTTCCGGGAACGGTATCTGGATGTACTGAAAGGATGACCACACTCCGATGAATTCAGCCTGGACCAAATACCTGCCCGGCATCATCAGGGAATGGCTGGAAGGAAGGCCCCAACTCCGGAAGGCGATCGGCAATACCGGCTGGCTGCTGTTCGATCGAATCCTCCGGATGCTGATCGGAGTGACCGTCGGAGCCTGGGTAGCACGCTATCTCGGCCCGGCACTGTTCGGAGAGCTTGCCTACATCATCGCCTTCATCGCCTTTTTTCAGGTCATCGCCGGCCTCGAAGCGGATGGCTTCATCGTGCGGGACATTGCCCGAAATCATGGAGATACTCCTGTCATTCTCGGCACGTCACTCAGGCTCCGGATTGTCAGCGGCATCATCTGCTGGCTGGCCGCCATAACCCTGATGTATCTGCTTCATCCGGACGACAGGCAGCTCTGCCTGCTGGCCGCCATTGTCGGCGCGATGCTGGTCTTCCAGGCATCCGACACTGTCGATCTCTGGTTTGAGAGCCAGAGCCAGAGCAAACGGACGGTTCTTGCGAAGCTCGTCTCCTATCTCTTTTCCAATGGCATAAGAGTAATTCTGCTGCTCGGCAAGGCTCCTCTGATCGCCTTTGCCGGAGTTATCTGCCTGGAATCGGCCGCCCTGGCGGTCGCCCTGTTCGTGGCCTACCGGCGCTTTCCGACCGATGGCCGTTGGCAAGCCGACATGGCCCAGGCGAAAAAACTCCTGCACCTCTGCTGGCCGTTTGTCGCCACCGGGGTAATGATAACCGCGTACCTTAGAATCGACCAGATCATGCTCAGGGAGATGCTCGGCGAAAGGGAGCTGGGCATATATGCGGCGGCGCTTACCCTTGTCCAGGCATGGAACATCATCCCGGCAACCCTGGTAGCCAGCCTGGCGCCGTTCGTTGCCCGGAAAAAAAGCCGCGGAGAAGCGGAGTATCAGGATGCACTGGTGATAATATTCCGTTTTTTTGCTATAGTGGCTTTTCTGGGAGCCGGACTGACCGCTGTGGTGTCACCCTGGATCGTGGGACTCCTGTACGGGGCCGAATTCCGGCCATCGGCTGCCGTGCTGAGTGTTCTCGTCTTTGCGATTGTCTTCATTTTCCAGGGAATGGCCCAGACATTATGGGTGATCAACGATAACGTGCGGATCTCAAATCTGATCGCCACCTTCCTGGCGGCGCTGATCAGCATAGTTGCCAATCTTTTCCTGATCAGGAAATTCGGGATCATGGGCGCTGTCTTCTCATACCTGCTCGCACAGGGAGCATCCGTTGTCTTCTTTCCCTGCCTGTTCAGGCGTGACCTGTTCGACCTGTACAAAAGGGCCTTTCTGGGACTGGGGTCGGGAAAATGAACATTATTAACGACTTCATAAAACGGGAACTGCTTCGCATCGATCGCCTTCTCGATACGCTGCAGAATCTGCATCTCGTCACGATCACCAAAGAGGACCTGATCAAATTCCGCGGGACAGGATACCGCCGACAAATCCGCTTCGGTCAGGAAGGACACGACCGCGTCGCAGAATTGGTTTCCCGGAAAGAGCCTTTGCTGGTAGCCCGGCTCGGTTCGGTTGAATTATCGTGCCTGCGCTTCTATCTGGAAAAAAGGAACGGTAAAAATAAGGGGTACAGCGGGAAGATCAGATCTACCATGTCCAACCCCGCCGGTTTCTTTCCGGTCGATGACGCGTCCCTTGACGCCTTTGCGGAATTGTACCTGGAGCATCTGCCGTATGTCGATGCGATGGGGGTCTGGTTCAATCAATATGAAGATGTAATATGCAATACATATTGCGGGCATGCCGAACTGGTTGACTTCGACTGCCTCGAACCGTTCCGGTTCAGCAATCCCTGGAGCAGCAGACTGGCCGGTCGGAAAGTGCTGGTCGTTCACCCCTTCGTCGCGTCGATAAAAAAGCAGTATGAGGAAAAACGGCACCTCCTCTTTTCTTCTCCCGATGTGCTGCCTGATTTCGAGCTGAAAATCCTCAAATCGGTACAGTCCATTGCCGGTTCACGGGTGGATTTTGCAACCTGGTTCGATGCGTACCGCCACATGTGCGATGAAATAGCACAGGTCGATTTCGACATCTGCATCATCGGAGCGGGCGCGTACGGCCTCCCCCTGGCGTCATTTGCCAAGCAACTGGGTAAACAGGCGATCCATCTGGGTGGTGTCACCCAGATACTCTTCGGTATCAAAGGGCGGAGATGGGAGCGCGAGTACGCCGACAGCACGGCCAGGCTTTTCAATGAGCATTGGGTTCGACCGCTGCCGTCGGAAACCCCCGCACACAAAGACAGGATCGAAAGAAGCTGTTATTGGTAGGTCGGGGTAAACGGGACCACACTATGCGCATCACTCTGCTGAAAGAGACAGAGGAATTCCTGAAAATAAAGCAGAACTGGCAGGCCCTCTGTGATGATCTGGACAACAGCATCACCGCCTTTGCCAGTTTCGAATGGTATGAGACCTGGTGGCGGCACTACTCCGCCGGGGCGACACTCCACATGATCACCATGTGGGACGGCGACCGGTTGGTGGGGATCGCCCCGCTGGTGCTGCGGCGGGTAACCATCCACGGTTTGCCGTTGACAGCCCTCTGCTTCATGGAAAACAATCAGTCTCTCAACAACGATTTCATCGTGGCGCCTGCTGACAGGGAACTGTTCCTTCAGGAGCTGCTGCGATATGTATTTACACAGGCCGCTCGATGGGATGTGATGGTATTCAGGAATATTCCCGCAACCTCGCCCAACTGCGGTGCACTGGTTGAAGTCCTTGACGGGACCGGTAAAAGATGGTTGAAGAGCCCGACCTGGTTCGATTCACCGTACCTCGTCCCGACCGGCAGCTGGACAGACTTCCTGGCCAGCCGCACGGCACGGACGCGCAAGAGCCTGCGCAATATCCGGAACGGGTTGTTCAAGGCCGGCGATGTGACGGTCGCCAATTACCGTACCCCGGAAGAATTTCTCAGCGTCAAGGAAGAGGTCTTTAACCTTGCGCGGCAGAGTTGGGCAGAGAATCAGGGCGACTCAATGGCCTCGCCGGCCAACGAGGCCTTCTTCAGCGACCTGGGGTGCGCCTTTGCCCGCAAGGGTTGGCTCTCACTCTGGACCTTGCGCCTGAACGGCACGATGGTTGCCGTTGAGTTTCACGTGAAGGCCTACGCCAAGGAACATGCCATGCGTGGTCACTATCTTCCCAGGTGTGCAGCATTGTCGCCCGGGACCTATCTGGAGATGGAGATCATCAGACATGCCTTCGGGGAAACGGAAAGGGTGTGCGTCTATGATTTCTGTGGAAGCTTCGAACAGTACAAACGGAAATGGACCGACACGTTCGTTGCCCATCACGATATACTGATCTTCAATGAACGACTGTATTCACGGCTGATCAGGTTCCATGAGGCCACTGCCGTGCCGCTGCTGCGGCGGATCTTTCCCCGGAATTTCTGGAACAGCCGCTTTTTCAGGATCTTCGGCATTAATACCGACCGGATGAAGAGCTGCTGAAGTGCCGAATGGGCCGCTGATCATGACAAAAAAGTACCGATCGATGACAGGTGCCGAGCAATGAGCAACATTCAGGGAAACCCATGTCTGGCATGCAGCACCGGCCAACACTGCTGCTCGCGTCTGAGCGGCCTGGTGCTCAGTGCGGATGAGTTCAGCCGTTTTTTCGATGCTCACCGGAAAGAGCTTTCGATACGTCAGTCCAATAAGGTTATCATCGTCTCTGCGGCCGACGGGAAGGCCTGTCCGCATTGGGGACCGGGCGGTTGCCGAATTTACGGGGAACGGCCGATTGATTGCCGGGTCTTTCCCTATGTAACGGCACGCATCATCGAGAAACGCTCCAAGGTCAAGATCGTATTTCATTCCAGATCCGACTGCCCGCTGAAGGAGCAGTTGTATCGGAATATGCCCGAGGCTGATATCAAGCACCTGCTGATCGAGTTTGGCAATGACGTGTATGGATCAACAAAGACCATTGTTGTGCAGCGCGAGCGGGGGATCATCTCACGGGTTCGCAACAGGATTGAAGCGGCCATAAGTCGACGGTTGTACAAGAGCGGACATATACATTATTCATGTCATCCGAAGCGCTAGAACTCTTTTTGCCGTGTCGTGACCAGGAGCACCACATGTCGCTTGCCGCATATGCAAAAGATGCCCTGTCCCTGATCTGTCGGGGCGAGTGGCGTGAGTTCATCTTCCGCATCCGGGTCCATCTTCAAAGGATTGATCTGCGGAACAGCTACCTCGATGAACTGAAGCTCCCGGAGGATCGTTGCCATTACTACGCCAATTCCGGCGGCCCGCACCTCGAAACGGTGTTCAGGGCCTTGAGGATAACGCCGCAGGACAGCGTTGTGGACTTCGGTTCCGGCAAGGGCGGGGCGCTGATCACCCTGTCCCGCT
>JBGQLM010000143.1:0-10744 GCA_041500085.1 Geobacteraceae bacterium | reverse complement strand
TGAGCCAGACCGAGCCCAGCTCAAGGCCGATATATCCGGCACCGACAACGAGAAGGTGCTCCGGAACCGCAGTAAAGGAGAGGGCTTCACGGGCCGCGACGATTTTTTTGCCGTCAAATGGCAGCCCGGGGAGTTCCACTGCTTTGCTTCCGGTCGCCAGCAGAATCCGTTTTCCTGCAAGAGTCTCCGGTTTGCCATGGTCCGGCACTGTCACCTCGACGGTGCGGAGTTCCCCTTCTTTGCCCGCAAGCCTGCCGATCCCCTGAACAAAGCTGATGCCGTTCTTTTTGAAAAGATAGGCTATGCCGTCGGTGTTCTTCTTCACGACATCATCCTTGCGCGCCATCATCCGGGCGAGGTCGAGACGCGGCGTATCGACCAGGATGCCGTGGGTGGCGAACTTGTCACGTGCCGCTGCGAACATTTCAGAGGAATCAAGCAGCGCTTTGCTCGGTATGCACCCTTCGTTCAGGCATACTCCGCCGAGCGTCTCCCGCTTCTCCACTACCGCGACGCTCATGCCGAGCTGGGCAGCACGGATGGCGGCAACATATCCGCCGGGGCCGCCGCCGATGATGATAAGATCGTATATTTTGTCAGGCATTGATTATCCTCCGAAGGTAAAAATCCTTTTAAACGGTGTTGCCGCTGAGCCGGGAGCGTCAGCGAATCGGCTCTAGTGGCGTGTTGGAGCATTTTATGACGACTGTTCCAGCAATGAAATCGTGAATTGCCCGACGTTTTCTACTGAACAACATCGTAACAAATTCTAATACAGCCCAGCACGTCAAGACGCATGCCGATGTCATCAGGTATGCATTGTGGTTTGCGTTTGGATGCAACCGATATAATAGCTTTCCAGTCAGTATTAAATAAACGTCGTACGGTATGGCCACAGCTGTTGCGCAGAGCGGTACAATATTTCTTTTCACTGCTTGCCAATAGTTTATGTGAGTAGTTTCCGTCAAGTCCACAACTTCAATCTTAAGCAGCATTCTACCAATGGTTTGTCCATACTTACCCAGCATCCATATTTCATAGAATTGCCAAAAGCATTGTGTCACCAAGAAAGATAAGGCGATAAAAGGTAATGAAAATTTGTCTGGATGCCGCCATACCCAGTTCGAGGTGAGGCTGATTGGGAGTAGAATGGTTGCATCAGCAAAGATAGCCCCAAGTCGTGGCCAAAACGTTTGGTATTTTTCATCAATCATTTTTGCCCCTCCAACTCGTTCTTGAGCGGTTCACGCGTACGTGCACGTGAACAGGTGATCTATCCGAAAGGAATATTTAGCCTGTGCTCATGAAAAGCTATATAAACCATTGCCGTCCCGTTCATACGAAAAAGTTACATAAAATATGCGGTTTGAACCGCATAAATTTACATAATTTCCGGGTTTGGATTGGGTTTACCCTTCCGGCAAAATCTCTTCCGGCTCTTCCACCAACTCCTTCTCTCTTCAATGCATCGGCAGCAGTGTCAGTGAAGTCTCATGCAGCCGCTTATCAAGCGTCCAGAGTGGTACTCTGGTCAGCATGGCAGACATGAGCAGATGGATGTCGATATATCCCAGCCCTTTTCCCATAAGCTTATGATCATTTATGAACTGAAGTACCTCGTCGTCTTCTGCACAGGATGCCATCGGAAGCTCCTTGAGCAGCGAAAGGATCTCAGCCCTGTTTTTGAGGTTTCCGCAGGCCAGTTCCCCGATAATGAATGGGTGGCAGGCTACTGCTCCTTCATTCAGCAGGGTTTCAAGTTCAACGCTGCCGGAGCGGAAGTGTTCAATCCAGACAGACGTGTCCACTAGAATCATATTAGATGCCCTCTGCTCTTCGTCGGGGGATCATTTTCAAACTCTTTTCAGTGCCACCCAGTCCGGCAAGCCGTTTCGAACTCTCCCTGGCAATGAGTGCCTGTAACCCCAGCCTGACAAGGGAGGTCTTTTCCGTTATGCCGGTCAGCTTCGCGGCTTTTTCCATCAAGGCATCTTCGATATTAAGCGTAGTTCTCATAGCTGTTCTCCGTATGCATATATTGTATGGTTTAATATGTATATATTGTATGTTTTAGTCAAGAAGCAAAAGACCGATCTCAAGGGATGTGGATTTTTCGCAAGGTCAAGGCGATCAAGGGATGACGCGGAGGTGTAGTACCCACAGGGCATAAACAGCGCTACGCCGCACAAGGAATCCCGAAGATCAACGCCGAGATTGCGGAAAAGTCACGTCCCTCACCCCTCCAGCAACAGTTCTTCCGGCTCTTCCAACAGCTCCTTCACCCTCTTCAGGAATTTCACCGCCTCTTTGCCGTCGATCAGACGGTGATCGTACGAGAGGGCCAGGTACATCATCGGCCTGATGACGATCTCTCCGTTCCTTACGACAGCCCGGTCCTGTATGGCATGCATGCCGAGAACGGCGCTCTGTGGAGGGTTTATGATCGGAGTGGAGAGCAGAGAGCCGTAGACTCCGCCGTTGCTGATCGTGAACGTCCCCCCTTCGAGGTCGGCTATCGTTATACGATTCTCCTTTATTTTCTGCGAAAAATCGGCGATCCCTTTTTCGATCTCCCAGAAGTGGAGGCGGTCTGCATCACGGAGCACCGGTACTACCAGCCCTTTCTCGGCGCCAATGGCAATACCGATGTCATAATAATTATTATAGACGATCTCTTCACCTTCGATGCGTGCATTCACTGCCGCAAATTCGAAAAGGGCCTCGCAGCAGCTCTTGACAAAGAACGACATGAATCCGAGGGGGACTCCGTGCCGCTCCTTCATCTCCTCTTTATGCCGCCCACGCAGTTCGATTATCCGGCTCATGTCAGCTTCGTTGAAGCTGGTCAGCATGGCGGTCTGCTGCCGTGCAGCAAGCAGCCGTTCGGCAATCCTTTTTCTGATCGGGGTCATCTTGACACGGGTTACGCGCTCGCCGGCTGCGCCGGCCGCAGGTTCGAGGTTCGAGGTACGAGGTGCGAGACCGGTGTTGTAGGCGGGCTCCTCCTCGGAACGGACCTGAAGTGGTTCTCCCCTCGTTTCTCGCTCCTCGCTCCTCGCTCCTTGTTTCCCGCTCCCTGTTCCTTTCCCGAGAAGGTCCTCTACAGTCACTCTGTTGCCCCGTCCCGAGCCAACGAGCTTCGATGTGTCGATCCCTTTTTCAGCCGCCATCTTTCTGACTGCCGGAGAGGCGGGAGGGGCGTATCCGGGCCGGGGTTCCGGAGCGGTGTCAGCAATCCGCCCGATGAGAGTCCCGATTTTCACGGTCTCTCCCGCAGGGACGCTGATTTCGAGGAGACCGGACGCTTCGGCCTGAAGTTCGAAGGTGATCTTGTCGGTCTCCAGTTCGCAGATCACATCGTCCTTTGCTACGGACGCACCGTTTTCCCGTGCCCATTTTGCGACAAGCGCCTCGACCACCGATTCTCCTACCGAAGGGATTATTATGTCCATGATCTGCTCCATGAAATTATTTGTCTCTTTTTGGTTTTGCGGCTTTTTTGGACTCAAACGCCTCATCAATGATCCGCGCCTGCTCCTCGCCGTGCAGCCGGTGCGAGCCGATGGCCGGAGCAGCAGCAGCAGGCCGGCCGATATAAACCGGTTCGCTGCCGAGAAGTTCCGTCAGACAGCAGCGCAGGAACTGCCAGGCACCCATGTTGGCCGGCTCCTCCTGCACCCAGCGCCAGTTTTTCGCAGCCGTGAAGGGGCTTACAATCTTCCGTAGCAGGTCGCTCCGCAGGGGGTAGAACTGCTCGATCCTGATTATGGCTAGATCATTTCGCCCGGTGCTCTCCCGCCGCTCCAGCAGTTCATAATAGATCTTGCCGCTGCAGAGAAGCACAGTAGTCACAGCCTCAGGAGCAATAGTGTCGGACAGTACCTCCTGAAACCCGCCGTTTGTCAGCTCTCCAAGGGAAGAGACGCAAACCGGATCGCGCAGCAGGCTTTTGGGGGTAAAGACGACCAGTGGTTTGCGGAATAACTGTTTCATCTGCCGGCGCAGGAGATGAAACAGCTGGCCGGGGGTGGAGGGGTAAGTGACCTGGAGATTATTCTCC
This sequence comes from Geobacteraceae bacterium, assembly GCA_041500085.1. Classification (GTDB taxonomy): domain Bacteria; phylum Desulfobacterota; class Desulfuromonadia; order Geobacterales; family DSM-12255; genus VEOV01. The sequence goes on along the minus strand of JBGQLM010000143.1, from coordinate 6,684 downwards.
GCACAGAGAGAGAGAAAACGCTCTATCCGGGCACTGGAATGCTCGGCCCCGTTCCCGTCGTAGCCGTGAGGAAGGAAGAGTACCACTCCGCAGGCCCGGTCCCATTTACTTTCACCGGAGGCAATAAACTGGTCGATAATCACCTGGGCGCCGTTGGCGAAATCACCGAACTGGGCCTCCCAGATGGTCAGCCACTCCGGAGTGGCAACGCTGTAGCCGTATTCGAAGCCGAGGACGGCACTCTCGGAGAGCATACTGTCGTATATCCGGAAAGCCGCTCCGTCCTTTAATGTGGCCAGAGGGGTGTAACTCGTATCGTTATGGATGTCATGCAGAACCGCGTGACGGTGGTTGAAGGTACCGCGGCGGGAGTCCTGGCCGGAGAGGCGCACCGGCACCCCTTCCCGCAGCAGGGTGGCAAAGGCGAGCGCCTCGGCGTTTCCCCAGTCGATCCCTCCCCCTTGCTGCACTGCTGCCAGCCGCTTGCGGTAGAGTGTGGCAACTTTGGGATGGGGGGTAAAACCTTCGGGAAAGCTGGTCAATTCTGTCGCCAGTACGGTCAGGACCTCAGGCGGTACGGCAGTCGCCGCACTGACCGGCCGGTAATCACGGCTTACCCCGCGCCAATCGCCGTTGAAACCCTGGTCGGTCGGCACTGCGTCCTGCCCGACCGCAGCTTCCAGCCGGGAACTGCAGGCAGCGGCCATCTCCCGGACTGTCTCCGCCTTCACCCCCTCCTCTTCAAGACGGGCGGCATAGAGCAGATGGGGGGCAGGTCGCTGCCTGATCTGCTCATACATCAGCGGTTGGGTAAAGGCCGGCTCATCCCCTTCGTTGTGGCCATGACGGCGATAACAGATGATCTCCACGACCACATCCCGGCCATAAGTCTGACGATAATCCAGAGCCAGGCTCGCTACCCAGGCCACGGCTTCCGGGTCCTCACCATGAACGTGAAAGATGGGCACCATCAGCATTCTTGCCACATCGGTGGCGTAGCGGGTGGAGCGGGCATCGGCCGGCAGCGTGGTGAAGCCGATCTGGTTGTTGAGTACGATGTGCAGGGTGCCGCCGGTACCATATCCTTCCAACTGGGAGAGATTGAGGGTTTCGGCCACAATTCCCTGACCGGCAAAGGCGGCATCGCCATGGATCAGGATCGGCAGGACTTCCTTCCTTCCTTCTGAACCTATCCTTTCCTGGTGGGCCCGGCTCTTTCCTTCGACTACCGGATCGACCACCTCCAGATGGCTCGGGTTGAAGGCGAGCGACAGATGGAGCTGCTCGCCTCCCGGAAGTTCCCGGTCAGCCGAATACCCCTTGTGATACTTGACATCTCCTTCCCCGACAACTCCGTGGAGCAGGTTATCCTCGAACTCGGCGAAAATGTTGGCAGACGGTTTGCCGATAATGTTGGCCAGCACATTGAGTCGCCCCCGGTGGGCCATGCCGAGCACCACATCTCTGACCCCGATAGCTGCGCCATGGCTGATCGCCTGATCGAGGCAGACGATGAGCGCCTCGCCCCCCTCCAGTGAATAACGTTTCTGACCAATGAAACGACGGTGGAGAAACTCTTCGAAAAGGGTTGCCTCCTGGAGTTTGGCGAGGAGATGCAGCTGCTGTTCCGTGTCAAGGCTCAGCCGGTTGTGCAGCGGTTCCATCCGGTCAATCAGCCACTGCCTTTCGTCCGGCTCCTGGATATACATGAACTCAACGCCGATGGAGCGGCAGTAGGTTTCCTGCATGGTCTCCAGGATCTCGCGCAGGGTGGCGGAGTTCTTATGATACCGCCTCGTATGGAAAACCGTATCGAGATCGGAGTCGGCAAGATCAAAAGCGGCAAGATCCAGATGGGGGTGAGAAAGAGTACAGGGGGAGAGCGGGTCGGTGCAGGCGATGAGGTGGCCGATATCGCGATAGCGATAGATAAGAGACTGCACGCCGGAGTTGCGCAGTACGTCGGGCAGATCCGGGTGGGCCAGCTCCAGAGGCGTCTCCCGCCCCAGATCAAAACCGGCGAAAAAACTCCGCCATTCCGGCTCCAGGCTCTCCGGAGCCTGCTGCCAGAGGCGGTACTGCTCTTCAAGCCACTGCGGGCTCATATTCTGGAGGAACGTCATCAAGACCTCACTTTCAGGTGGCAAGTCCTGGAAGTATATCAGGCTTGATAACTCTTGCAATGGCTGTTATGGGCAGTCCACCCCCCGTCAACAGGGATGGCGGATAAAGCAGAAAGCTTAAAGGCTATGCAAGTCCCGGAGCTGCTGACAGCTGCGGTTCCGTGCAGCCTCTGATCTCTTCGACCGTGTGACCGGGCGCAACTTCGACCAGAACAAGTCCTTCGTCTGTTACGTCAATCACTGCCCTGTCGGTGATAATGCGGTTGACAACCCCTTTGCCGGTGAGCGGCAGAGTGCAGCTGTTCAGGATCTTTGACTCCCCCTGCTTGTTGACATGATCCATGATCACGACGATCCGTTTCGCGCCGTGAACGAGATCCATCGCTCCCCCCATCCCTTTGACCATTTTGCCGGGAATGACCCAGTTGGCAAGATCTCCGGCCGCGGAAACTTCCATCCCGCCGAGGATGGCAAGGTCGATATGCCCGCCGCGGATCATGGCGAAAGACTCGGCGCTGCTGAAAAGAGCCGCTCCCGGTATCATGGTAATCGTCTCCTTGCCGGCATTGATCAGGTCCGGATCAAGTTCTTCTTCCGTCGGGTAGGGCCCGATGCCGAGAAGCCCGTTTTCCGACTGCAGCACAACCTGCAGCCCCTTCGGGATATAATTTGCCACCAGGGTCGGCATGCCGATGCCGAGATTCACATAAAAGCCGTCCTGTATCTCCTGCGATGCCCTCCGGGCGATCTCATCACGTGTCCAGGCCATGTCATGCCTCCCCTTTGCGTACGGTGCGCCGTTCTATCCGTTTTTCATGCACGTCGCAGCAGATGATCCTCTGTACGTAAATGCTCGGCGTATGGATAGTTTCCGGTTCGAGTTCACCGACTCCTGCCAGGACTTCAACCTCGGCGATGGTGACTTTCCCGGCGGCAGCCATCATCGGATTGAAGTTCTGTGCGGTCCGCCGGTACTGCAGATTTCCCAGCCCGTCGCCGCGCCACGCCTTGACAAGGGAGAAATCCGCCTTCAAACCAAGCTCAAGCAGATATTCCTTGCCGTCAAAGAGTCTGGTCTCCCGGCCTTCGGCAATCGGCGTGCCCACTCCGGCCGGAGTGTAAAAGCCGGGTATTCCGGCTCCGCCTGCCCTGATCCGCTCCGCAAGCGTCCCCTGCGGCACCAGTTCCACCTCAAGCTCTCCTGAGAGATACTGCCGCTCGAACTCCTTGTTCTCCCCGACATACGAGGCGATCATTTTCTTAATCTGGTGGTTACCCAGCAGAAGTCCCAAGCCCCAGTCATCTACTCCGCAGTTGTTCGAGATGACGGTCAGATTCTTCACTCCGGTTTCGCGAAGCCCCAGTATGAGGTTTTCAGGTATTCCGACCAGCCCGAAACCTCCGACCATGAGGGTCGCGCCTTCGAAGATCCCGGCAAGCGCTTCAGGCACTGATTTGCAGATCATGTTTTCCTCCATCGAATTAATTCGAGCAATCTTTTGTGACACTGTTTTATTTTTAAAGATATCTTCTGAGAAAGTTTCAGGCAACAGATTTTTTTCAGCATATCGAAAAAAAGTTTGATGAGCCGTGTCCGGGGGGAGTGATTGCGCCCTGTAATAAAAAGGCGCGACCTCGAATGCAAAGAGGTCGCGCCAGGTATTTAACTTGTTTCAATATTGATTATCGTGCCGGTGTTTAAACATGTCAATCGTAGGGGCGAGTCATGACTCGCCCAATCGGGCGACGCATGCGTCGCCCCTACACAGGGTTTTATATGTTTAGCCGCTTACACAAAATTATGCAGAGAAGAGGCTAATTACAGCTACCCCTGATCTTCGGATACAACGGGTTTCTTCTTTCTTGCCGGGCTTTTTGGCTTCTTCGGCTTTTCCTCTTCAGGAGCTGCGACTTCAACCGGAGCGGCGAAGGATTCTTCCTGAACCGGAGCGGCAACGGCTTTTTTCGCGCGGGCTCGCTTCGGTTTCGGCGCTTCAGGCGCAATAGCGGCTCCAGGCACAGCAGCCGGGACAGGCGTTTCAGCTGCTTCGGCTGCAGGAGCTTTTTTGCGCGGTGTCCGGGCTTTCGGCCTAAGCGGCTTCTCTTCCACAGGCAGCGGTTCTGGTACCGGCTCAGGAGCCGGGGCAGGCTCTTCGCCCGGTTCGGCAGAAGAAACTGCTTCGGTATCCGCTTCTTTTGCTCCGCCGCGCTTTCTGCGGCGACGTTTCCGCTTTTTGTGCGGTTCTGCAGCGGACTCTTCCTGGTCGGTCGGCGCCTGTTCGGCAGCAACTTCTGCATGACTCTCAGGAACTTCAGTCTCTTCAGCACTTTCTGCAGCTTCGGAAGCGCTCTGTTCGGCAAGGGTACCTTTGCCTTTTTTCCGGCGCTTTCTGCGGCGCTTCTTTTTATGCTCTTCCTGAACTCCCTCGGTCGCCTCGCCTTCCGTAGCAGGTTGAAGGACCGATTCTGCAGTTTCAGGTTCGATGATGCTTTCTGCTAAAGGAGCCTCGGCTGCAGCCGGCTCTTCAGCCTCTGCTCCCTCAATCTTCTTGCGGCTTCTCCGCTTTTTCTTCGGTTTGCCGTCATCAACCGGCTGCTCCGGTTCCAGAACAGCCGCCGCAGGAGCTTTGGCTATAGGAGCTATCTCGGTTTCCTCAGCCTGAATCTGGAGTGGCGGATGTTCTGTATGAACCGCTTTTTCCCGTTTGACGACGACCAGTTCCAGCTGGTTCATCAGGAACGATGGCTTGCCTTTGATCGTCACTTCGATGTCGTAGTCGTTCTCGATCTGCGCCAGCTCGCGTTTCTTGCGGTTAAGGAGATAATAGGCGACTTCCAGCGGCAGCTCTCCGCGTACCTCTGCAGCCGTCCCTTTTGCTGCTGCGGCGTGGACTTTCCGCAGGAACGAGATCGCCATGTTCTCGACCCCTTTTACCTTGCCGCGTCCCGAGCAGTGTGGACAGTCGAGAACGCTCCCCTGTTCGAGGGTCTGCTTGATCCGCTGTCTCGACATCTCCAGCATTCCGAACTGGGAGATCCTCCCGACCGTGACCCGTGCCTTGTCGCTCTTCAGAGCGGCTTTCAGGGACTTCTCGACTTCCTTGATATGCTTCATCTCCCGCATATCAATCAGGTCCAGGACGATGAGCCCGCCGAGGTCGCGCAGCCGGAGCTGTCTTGCCGCTTCGTCTACTGCCTCCATGTTAGTGCGGAAGGCAGTATCCTCGACATTGCGCTCACCGGTCGATTTGCCTGAGTTGACGTCTATGGAGACTAGCGCCTCTGTCGGCTCAATCACGAGTGATCCGCCCGATTTGAGCAGTACCTTCTTTTCGTAAATCTGGTCGATCTGCTCCTCTATCTGGTATCGGGAGAAGATTGGTCGCTTCTCCTGATGCATTTTCACCCGTTTCTCAAAGCTGGGCATGGTCTCCTTGAAGAATGCCTTGGCCTCCTTGCAGACCTCCTTGCTGTCCACCAGGACCTCGTCGATATCAGCCGAAAAATAGTCGCGTATCGTCCTTATGACAACAGCAAACTCCTTGTAGATAAGAGTAGGTCCTTTGGTCTTCGAGCCCTTTGCGACTATTTCGTCATACTTTGTCAGCAGCTGGTCGAGGTCGCGCTGCAGCTCCTCAATACTCCTTCCCATCGCCTCTGTCCGGATTATATAGCCGACCCCTTCACGGAAGGTCATCTGGGCGGCAAGCTCCTTCATCTTTTTGCGCTCACCCTCACCTTCGACCTTGCGGGAGATCCCCGTCGAATCGCTCCCCGGCATGAGCACCATGTAGCGTCCTGGCAGGGAGATATAAGTCGTTACCGCCGCCCCCTTCATATCCCGCTCGTCCTTCTCCACCTGGACGATCAGCTCCTGTCCCCTGCGGAGAACGTCCTGTATGCGCGGCCTCCTCTTGCGTTGCTCTTCAGGGACCTCATCCCGCCACTGCCAGTTGTCCGGATGGAGTTCACCCATCTGAATAAAGGCCGGCTTCTTCAGTCCTATGTCGATAAAGGCAGCCTGGAGGCCCGGTTCGACCCGAAGCACGACCCCTTTGTAGATATTCCCCCGCATCTGTTCACTGCCGGTGATCTCGATGTCGAGATCGACCAGCTGCCCGTTCTCATCGACGATCGCGACCCGCGACTCTTCCGGATGAAGGGCATTGATAAGCATTTTCTTTGGCATAGTTCTCTGATCCTTTTTTGTAAGCAACATGACTGCTGCGATAAGTCGAAGTTAAAACTCTGGAAGTATAACAGAATTCTCAAGACTTGCACATTCAAAAGCGCTTATAATCTGCCTGCAAGCCGATGAAAATTGACTTTCTGAGCGTAGTTTCCATAGAATGCAGCAGCGTTGAGAAGATTGCAGGGCCAATTTACGATTACAGGTAACCCATGCTCCACCTTAAAAACATTAGTAAAGAGTTTGCCGGCAAACCCCTTTTTACCGAGATCTCCTGGCACCTGAAAAAGGGGGAGCGGGTCGGACTGGTCGGCGAGAACGGTGCCGGCAAATCTACGATCATGCGGATCATCGCCGGGGAGGTAGATCTTT
>JBGQLM010000142.1:0-10931 GCA_041500085.1 Geobacteraceae bacterium | reverse complement strand
GCTGTTTATACTCCGGCAACCGCCACAACACCGGGTAAAGTTAAAATCGGACTTGCTGCCCAGAAAGATTTCAATCTGGGAGAGTTTGTCACCCTTAAAACCGATATTGCTGCCGGGAATGTTCCCGTTGCAACAGACTTCACCCTGGAGGGGTTCACCGCTTTTGACTCCAACGGAGCGGCCATTACTCCCGCGCTTACTTCCTCCATCACGGCGGACATCAAATAATTTCCGGAATTGTTCCAGTGTAAAATGTGGCAAGGGGGTTTTATTCCCCTTGCCACTCCTTCCAGCCACTTTAATCTCCCCAGTTTTCTGTTATCCTTTGTTTATGTTGATCCGTCCTTCTTTGAAGGATAGACCGCTTATGTTTTGCTCATTTATTGTGAAGACAGCAGTCGTAAGAGACTGGATGGGAGGAACGATCACCATGAGTGGATGGAGTTTGAGAAGAATGACCTTGCTGGTGTTGGCGGCTGTCGGCTTTGCCTTGCAAGGCTGCAACGGTGGGGGCGGCACTCCGGAGCCGGCTGCGGGAAAAATCGTCTCGGCTACCCAGATCGCCTCTGTTACGAAGGCCGAAGCGGCAGCGATTTTCACTTCTGTCCAGGTGCCGCTGGTCCCTGTCTACGACGTGAAAATCTATAAAATCTCCTACCTGACCCCGGACGAAACCGGGGCACTGATCAATGCCTCGGGAGCGCTCGTTGTTCCCCAGAACCTTGCCGCACCGGCACCCTTGCTCAGTTCCCAGCACGGAACTACCACCTTGAAACTTGATGTCGCGTCGACCGCTCCTGCGGCGGGTCAACCTTATCCGCACCTGGAGGCCCTGGCCTTCGGTACGGCCGGCTACATTGCCGCCCTGCCTGATTACATCGGCTACGGCGATTCCGGTAATCACTTTCACCCCTATCTCCACGCAAAAACTCTGGCCAGCTCCGTTGTCAACCTGCTGAGGGCGACCAAAACCTACTGTGCAACGAACAATATCGCCCTGAGCGGCAAGCTGTTCCTGGCCGGCTATTCCGAGGGCGGTTATGCAACCATGGCCGCGACCAGAGAGATACAGGAAAATCACGCCGCCGAATTCGCCATCACCGCCTCGGCTCCCATGGCAGGACCGTACGACCTGTCCACCTCGTTGTTCGACGTCCTCAGCAGCGTCAGCTATCCCAGCCCGGGTTTTATCGCGTTCTCCTTCTGGGCCTATGACCGGATATACGCTCTGAACATGCTCAACCAGGTATTCATGCCGGTTTTCGCAGCCAAAATGGATACCTTATTCGACGGGTCCCATGAACTTGCCAGCGAGATCAATCCGGCGCTATCAGCCGATATTGCCACGCTGTTTCAGGGGCAATTTCTGACCGATTTCAAGGGGAACGGCGCGGTTGCTCTGAAATCCAGGATTCAGGAGAACAATCTCCACAACTGGACCCCGGCTGTCGCCATGCGCCTGATTCACTGCAAGGGTGATGACAGAGTGGCGTTCAAGAATTCGCTGACAGCCTTCAATAATTTCAGTACGAACGGCGCCAAAAGGTTTGTGCAGCTGGTTGACCCGAATCCGGCCGGAACCCATGCGACCTGCGCCGGCCCGGCCGTATTGGCGGCAAAGAGCTGGTTCGACACCTTAAGGTAAATTGCCATTCAATTCCCTCGGACTCCTTGAATAACTTTCAAGATGCCGTTTCCAGACCGCGGCCTCGGTATACATGCCATGCACAGGTTTCCTCTCACGACAAGGACATATGTTCTATCACCGTAAAATCCTGCGAATGGCATTGACGGCTTTCCTGGCACTGCTCATACACTGTGTCTTCGGCGGGGTCGTTTTAGCTGCCTCTGATGAAACTGAAGCAGTCGGACCGCCACCAGCAGAGACGCCAAAGCAGGAGGAAAAAACCTTTAAGGAGACCATCGTCGGCATCGAAAAGAGCATGGAAGAGACCCACGAGCGGCTTGAGCAGGATATCCTGGAGCAAGTGATGCGACTTGACAGTTTTTTCGGCACTGTGCAGACGGAAAACCGGCGAAGAACCTCATATGAGTTCCGCTGGCGCAGCGGTATCCGAGTTGAGAAGGGGCAAAGCTTAAAGTTAAAACCGGACGTAGCCTTGCGGGCCAATATGGTCTTGCCCAGGACAAGCGAAAAACTGCGTCTGGTCATTTCCGGAGAAAATCAGGTCGAAACACTCTCTCCTGCTCTGCCGAAGGACCCCGGTAATCCCGGCTTCGACAGGACCGCCCAACCGGCGGCGAGACTCGTCAATACGGAGCTTCGCTATCGGCTCATCGAAAAGCCCGATCAGGATCTATTCGTGGGGGCCGGGGTCAGGGTTGTTCTTCCCCTGGAGCCGTTTATCCGGGCTCGCTTTCAGACTAGCCATAATTTCAGCAATATTTTCCTCTTCCGCCTGGGGGAAACCCTCTTCGTAAAGCCCAAGGAGATAATTGGTGAAACCACTGAAGTCAGTCTGGAAAGGCTTCTCGATAAAGACACCATTGTCCGTTTGGCTGGGACGGGTACGTTGTCGCAGGGATTTCACGGCATGGAATGGGGGTCGGAGCTCTCCTTGATCAGACAATTGTCTGCTAAAAGCGCCATAACCTTTACCGGCGGGATCTACGGGAGCAGTAACCCCTCGACTGTCGCCAATAACTATCGGCTCCTCACCCGTTATCGGCGAAATTTTCTGACAGAGTGGCTGTTTTATGAACTGGAGCCGGAAATATTCTGGCCCAGGGATTCAGACGGCGCGCGTTCCTCCAAATATGCCATGACCTTCCGCCTGGAGATGCTGTTTCACAAAACGGAAGAAAGAAACTGATTCACACTGTCGTCTCTGAGGCTCATGGATGCAGCCCCGCCCGGAATCTACCCGGATTTGTTCAATGGTGCTATCATGTAATATGGAGGAAGGAGTTGATACTCAGGAGAGTCGCCCCTCTGTAAGGATGCAAGCCGGATTGCATAGATGTACCAGAGAGCCTTTCCGGCGATGTTCCGCCCCTGAGGCTCTTTTTTTATGACAAAAGGGGGACACGCATGGATCCGCTGCTAATCCTGAAAACAGTTTACCGTACGCAGGAGCTGAAGAAACACGACCTGCGCCCCCTGGAAGAGTCGCTGGCGATCCGCGATGCCGCCGTGAGCCGTCTCATTCAATTCGCCCGCGCAAGCTCTCCCTTTTACGCCAAATTCCATAAGGATCTCGAAGAGGCGACGCTGGCGGAACTGCCGGTTCTGACCAAGGCGACCATGATGGAGCATTTCGACGAACTGGTAACCGACCGGAGTATCAGGCTCGCCGATGTAGAGCGCCACCTGGACCGGCTCCCCGTACAGCCCCTTTTCCTTGGAAACTACCGGGTCTGTTCCACATCGGGAAGCACCGGCCGTCGCGGTTTTTTCATCTTCGACGTGGACGAGTGGGTCACTACCCTCGCCTCCTTCCGGCGCTCGGCCGCCTGGTGCGGCGTGGGCAGCCCCATGTTCGTCACTCCCATGGCGGTGGTTGCCTCTATGGTCCCATGGCACATAACGAACCAGGCCAGGAGTTCGATGCGACTGCCGTGGATTCGCATGGAGCGGTTCGACGTCACGGAGCCGCTGGAAACATTGACGCAGAAGCTCAACGAACTCTGTCCCCGTCTCGTTGCCACCTATCCCTCGATGGGTCGGACCCTGGCCAGGGAACAACTGGAGGGAAGGCTCGCAATATCGCCGCAACTTGTCTTCACCGGCTCAGAAGTCCTCACGCCAGCGGTGCGGTCGCTCATGGAACGGGCATGGGGGGACGGATGCGTCTTTGACTACTACGGCGCAACCGAGACCGGGAGTATCGCCGCCGAATGCAACCGACATCGCCTTCATATGGCAGAGGACCTGCTGGTGGTTGAGGGGGTCGATCGGCAAAACCGGCCGGTGCCGCCGGGGATCGCTTCGGCAAAACTGCTGGTGACGGTTCTGTTCCGGCAGACACAGCCGCTGATCCGTTACGAGATCTCCGACCGGGTCGTTTTCGCAGGCAACGGTTGCGACTGTGGCCTCCCCTGGCGAGTCCTGGAGCGGGTGGAAGGAAGAGATGAAGAGATGTTGCGGCTGCCGGCCACGGGCGGAGGGACACGGGAGGTTCACCCGGTGGTTTTCGAGGGGATTCTCGACAATCTCCCGGTTGCCGGCTGGCAGGTCACGAGCAGCGGAAGCGACGTGACGGTCCTCCTGGCCGGTGCGGACGGGATCGCTGCCGATCCGGTCCGGGAGAAAATCCTTCAGGAACTAAAAAGACGCGGGGTCGAACCGGCTACGGTAACGGTAGGGAGAGTGGCGGAACTTTCAAGAACCGCCACGGGAAAAGCTGCGCATGTGCGGGTGGTCAGGGGACAGGGTCAAAAAGGGCTTTGAACGGATGATTGTTTCCGGCAAGGCCTGCGTTGTAAATGGCAAATAATGGGTTAATCTTGAAACGTAACAGTAAGAGTGCCGGTGCAGCCAAGGAGTTGAATCGGACCATGCGAGAGAGACCATTCAGGATACTGACAGCGGTGGCTGCCTATGACGGCCACGATACATCGGTGCTGGCTCTGAACCGGGCTCTGCTGGCAGCCGGCAGATCGGTGGAGATCGTCTACCTGGGCTTCAACATGACCGGGGAGAAAATCGCCGCAGCAGCGCTCCAGGAGGACGCCGATGCGGTTGCGGTCAGCTCCTACAACGGCGGGCACCTCCAGTTTTACCCACACCTGATCAGCTGTCTTACGGAAAAGGGGATGAACAGAACTCCGGTCTTCGGAGGCGGAGGAGGCACGATCCTGTCTGCGGATGCCGCAATCCTGGAGTCCGCAGGGGTCGAAAGGGTTTACGGACCCGGCTGGCCGTTGGACACGCTTGCCGCGGACATGATTGCGCGGATCGCTGCCCGCGTCGGGAACCGTGACGTCACGACGGAAGCGAACAGATGGGAAGCAGGACCGCTTACGCCTTCCGACCTGACCCGGCTCCTGACCATAGCTGAACATGCGGGTGGAGAACTGTCCAGCATGAAACCGCAGAGGCTTGACAGGGACGACCGGGGAGCGGCAAGAGTTGTGGCCGTGGCAGGCGACGGCGGCAGCGGCAAGAGTACACTGATCGATGAGCTGGTCCTCCGTTTCCTGCATGACTTCCCCGACAGAAGGATCGCCATCCTGGCCAATGATCCCACCATCGCCACAGCCCACGGGTCATCCGCTTTTCTTGCCGACCGGGTCAGGATGAACTACATCTATGACGACCGCGTCTGGCTGCGCAGCGTGGCCACAGGCGACGCCTATGCGTTGCTGAGTCCCGCTCTGCCGTTGATGCTGCAGCTGCTGCGCCGGTCCGGTTTCGACCTGCTGCTGGTAGAGACCCCGGGTACCGGACAGACCGGTCTCGATCTGTCCGGACTCGATGCCGACCTGCTGCTATACGTCAAGACCCTGGAATACGGCGGATCCCTGCAGCTGCAGAAGGACCAGCTGCTCCAGGATGCCGACCTGGTGGTTCTGAACAAGGCGGACCTGGAAGGGGCGGAAACGGCCTTTGCCGAGATTCGGGCCATGTTGGCCGAATCGTCCCGGGAGCATGCGCTTTTCCCCGCCATCGCCAAGACCGTCCGCGATCCGGGCATCGACCTGCTGTTCGCTGCGATCTGCAGCCGCATCGGCTGGGAGACCGGGGAGAGTGCCGAGGCAACAGCCCGGGCGACGGATTTCTTTAACCGGACAAGGAGAGACGTGCTGGTGCCGCAGCGGCGCCGCGCCTATCTGGCAGAGATTGCCGCAAGCGTTCGTTCCTATGACAAGTGGGTGACGGGACAGTTGCAGCTGGTCCGGGAGGGGCCAGACGGCCTTGCCAGGCTGGACCCGGAATGCGCCAGGCTTCTGGAAGAGTGGCCCCGCAAGTGGCAGGAGCACTCTCTCCAGGCTGCGCAAGCCATGGGCATGGAGCCAGTGGTGACCACCCCCAACGGACTGAGACTGCAACGGGTGGCCCTGCCCGACCCCGAAGACCGCGCCGAATCGCTCCGTTTCCTGCTCGAAGAGGGCCTGCCCGGCCGCTTTCCCTTTGCCACCGGCATTCACCCCTACCGTCCCGTCTCGGCCGACGAGACCACGCGCCAGTTCGCGGGAATGCGCGGCCCCGAGGAGACCAATCGCAGACTCCACCTGTTGGCCGGCGGGGTGGCCCGACCGCGGCTTTCGATCGCCTTCGACGGCATCACCCTCTACGGGGCCGACAGCGACGAGGACCCCGGGAGCATTGGCAAGATCGGCGAGGGGGGCGTTGCCATTGACAGCTGGGAGGACATGCGGCTCGTGCTGGAGGGCTTTTCGATCCCGGATATCAGCACTTCCATGACCATCAACGGCCCGGCCCCGATCATACTGGCCATGTACTTCGTGGCCGCACAGGAGATCGAACTGGAGCGCGCCGGGCGAGAAAAAGGGGGGCCGCTGACCGTGCAGGAACGCGAGAAACTCTGCCAACAAACCCTCGGGGAGTTGCGCGGCACCGTGCAGGCCGACATCCTCAAGGAGGTCCAGGCGCAGAATGAATGCATTTTCCAGACTGATTTCGCCATACGGCTGCTGGGGGACGTGCAGGAATGGTTCATCAACAACGGGGTCAAGAAGTTCAATTCGCTGAGCGTATCCGGCTACCACATCGGCGAGGCCGGTGCCAGCCCGATGCAGGAGCTGGCCTTTACCCTGGCCAACGGATTCACCTATGTCGAGAATTTTCTAGCCCGGGGAATGGCTATAGATGCCTTCGTACCGAACCTCTCTTTCTTTTTCAAGGTTTCCCACGAGGCCGAGTGGCTCGCCTACGGGGCGGTCTGCCGTAGAATATGGGCCATTGCCATGCGCGACGTGTATGGTGCCCAAGAGCGTTCCCAACGCTTCAGGTTCCACTCCCAGACCTCGGGAAGGGCTCTTCAGGCCGAGGAGTGGGACACCCTCAACCCGGTCCGTCTGACCTACCATGCCCTGCTGGGGCTTCTGGCCAACACGAACTCGCTCCATGTCGATTCTGCCGATGAACCGATGACCACCCCGGGCGAGAAGTGGGTGCGACAGGCAACCATGATCTCAACCTACCTGCGCGAAGAGTCGGAGGCGTTTCTGGTCCAGAACCTTCTCTCCGGCTCCTACGCCTTCCGCAACCTGGTGCGGGAGGTGCAGTCCCGGGTACTTGAGGAGTTTGACCGCATCGATCGGCAGGGTGGTGTCGGCCCCGCCACCGAGCGCGGTTACCAAAGGAGATGCATTGCCGAGCAGAGCTCCAAATACGAGCTCGAGCGGCGCCGTACGGTGCAGGGGCAACCCGGCAAACCTCTGCGAACGATCATCGGCTACAACTCCTATGAGCTGCCCGACGCGCACCCCGACAAATACCCGCCCGTAGCCGAGATGGTCCGCCCCGGCCCGGACGATCGGAAGCGGCAACTTGCCCGGGTGCATGCATTCAGGGAACTCCACCGGGAGGATGCACCGATCTGCCTGGCAAAACTCAAGGAGGTGGCTCTGGCAGGAGAAAACGTCTTCGCCGAACTGCTTGAAACGGTGCGGCACGCCACGCTCGGGCAGATCACAGCGACCCTGGCCGAGGTGGGGGGGCGTTACCGCAAGATGGTTTGACATCCGACCGCCAGCGGTTACACTCATTAGCAAAACAGACAAATCCGGAGCAGTGACCATGCCTGAAGAACTACTTGCCAGCTTTGCGGTCAAGCGTCTGTCCGTTCTCGATGAACAGGGGAATATCGATGAAGCGCTCATGCCGACCCTGTCCGAGGCTGAGATCAGGCGCATCTATGAGGCAATGGTGCTGGCGCGGACCTTTGACGAACGGGCTATGGCCCTGCAACGCGAGGGACGGCTCGGCACCTATCCTCCTATCCTCGGGCAGGAGGCAGCCCAGGTGGGGAGCGCGCTGGCACTCACTCCGGCCGACTGGGTCTTCCCCTCATTTCGCGAAACGGGGGTCCAACTGGCCCTCGGCTATCCCATACACCAGCTCTTCCAGTACTGGGCCGGCGACGAGCGAGGCCAGAGAACTCCGGAAAAGCTCAACATCTTCCCCATCTGCGTCTCGGTGGGAACCCATATCCCCCATGCGGTGGGAGCAGCCATGGCTGCCCGCTATCAGGGAGACCCGGTCGTCGCGGTTGCCTGGTTCGGCGATGGTGCCACTTCCAAGGGGGACTTCCACGAGGGTTTCAACATGGCGGGGGTGTTCCGGCTGCCGGTGGTCTTCATCTGTCAGAACAATCAGTGGGCGATTTCCGTCCCGCTGAAAGCGCAGAGCGCTGCGGCCTCCCTGGCTCAGAAGGCCATTGCCTATGGGTTCGACGGGATACAGGTCGACGGCAACGACGTATTCGCCGTCTACCGGGCCACGATCGAGGCGCTCAACAAGGCCCGCAGCGGGGGAGGACCGACTTTCATCGAATGTCTCACCTACCGGATAGGGGATCATACCACGGCCGACGATGCCGGTCGCTACCGCTCACAAGATGAAGTGGCGGCCTGGCGCGCCCGGGACCCGATCCTGCGCCTGGAGCGGTATATGGCGAAGAAAAAGTTCTGGAACGAGGAGTACGGGAAAGAGGCCAAAACCCGCATGACAGCGGTTATCGATGAGGCGGTGCAGGCCATGGAAGCCCTCCCCCCACCTTTAGCGTCGGAGATGTTCGAGCATACCGGCGCAACGCTCAGCCCACGTCTTGTAGGGCAGCTGAAGGAACTCTGACATGGCTCAACTCAATATGGTACAGGCCATAAACCTGGCCCTGCTACAAGAGATGGAGCGTGACAAGCGGATCGTCATCCTCGGTGAGGACGTGGGACGGGACGGAGGCGTATTCCGCGTCACCGAAGGTCTCCAGGAGCGCTTCGGAGCCGAACGGGTGATCGACACCCCCCTGTCGGAGTCGGCTATCGTCGGCGCGGCCATCGGTATGGCAGCCTACGGTCTCCGTCCGGTGGCCGAGATCCAGTTCATGGGCTTTGCCTACGCGGCCTTCGATCAGCTGTTTACCCATGCAGCCAGGCTCCGTTCCCGCTCCCGCGGCCGCTTCACCTGCCCGCTGCTGGTCAGGACTCCTTACGGCGGCGGTATCAAGGCGCCGGAACTGCACGAGGAGAGCGGTGAGGCGTTCTTCTGCCACATGCCGGGAATCAATGTGGTCGTGCCGTCCGGGCCTTACACGGCCAAGGGACTGCTGCTCGCGGCGCTACGCGACCCGGATCCGGTCCTTTTCCTGGAGCCGACCAGGCTCTACCGGCTCATTCGGGAAGAGGTGCCGGAGGATGACTACACCATCCCACTCGGCCAGGCACGTCTGGTCAGCGAGGGAAAGGATGTGACGGTCATCGCCTGGGGAAGCATGCTGGAGCGGGTAATGAAGGCGGTCGGATCCCGTGGCGCGGAGGTGATCGACCTCCTCACCTTGAGCCCCTGCGACATGGAGACGGTGCTCGCCTCGGTCAGGAAGACCGGCCGGGCGGTCATCGTCCATGAGGCAGCCAAAACCGGCGGTTTCGGTGCCGAGATCGCCGCCACGATTGCCGAGGAGGCGATCCTCCATTTGCGGGCGCCCATACTCAGGGTGACCGCTCCCGACGTAACCATGCCGTTGTCGAAGCTGGAAGACAGCTACCTGCCTACGGTGGAGCAGATCAACAGGGCCATTGACGAAGTGATGAGGTATTGACATGTCGTACGAATTCAAGCTTCCCGATCTTGGCGAAGGGATCTCCGAAGTGGAACTGCGCAGATGGCTGGTAAAGGAGGGTGACCGGATTGCCGAGCACCAGGCCATAGTCGAGGTGGAGACCGACAAGGCAGTAGTTGATGTGCCGTCGCCCCATACGGGAACGGTTGTCCGGATTCACCGGCAGGAAGGTGAGACGGTCAGGGTCGGCGAGGTGCTGCTTGAAATTGCCGGGGAAGGTGATCAGCCTCTGCCGGGCACCGGCGAGCACCCCCGCTCGGTCGGCATCGTCGGTATTCTGCCCGAGCCGGAAGAGGAAATACAAGTGCTCGCCACCCCGCTGGTGCGAAAACTGGCACGGGAAAGGGGTATCGACCTCACGGGGATTCGCGGCAGCGGCCCGCGCGGGAGCATCACCCCCGAGGACCTGGGGAAGATCGCGGCGCCACAGCCATCCCCGGGCGATGATTTCGGCCCGGTGGAGCGGCTGCCTCTCCGCGGGCTCAGGCGGACCATTGCCCGAAACGTCCTCGCCTCACAGCGGCTGACGGCCTTCGTCACCACCATTGAAGAAGCCGACGTCACCGAACTCTGGCAGTTGCGCGAGCGCGAACAGCTGGCCGTGGAAGCCCGCGGCACCCATCTGACCTTTCTCCCGTTCTTCATCAAGGCTGCGCAGCACGCCCTCCGGGAGCATCCCTTTCTCAATGCCGCCATCGACGATGCAGCTGATACGATCACCATCAAGAAGCATTACCACTTCGGTATCGCCGTGGAGACCCCGGACGGTCTGATGGTGCCGGTTATCCGGGAGGTGGAGAAGAAAAGCATCCTCGAACTGGCAACGGAGATCCAGACCCTCGGCAAGCAAGCGCGTGACCGGACTATCGGTCTCAATCAGCTGAAAGGGAGCTCGTTCACCATCACCGACTACGGCCATTTCGGGGGTCTTTTTGCCACACCGATTATCAACTGGCCCGACGTGGCAATCCTCGGCTGCGGCCGAATCGTCGAGCGCCCGTGGGTCCATCAGGGGGAAATCGCCATCCGTAAGATCCTCCCCCTCTCCCTCACCTTCGACCACCGGGTCACTGTCGGCGCCGATGCAGGCCGGTTCCTGGGGAAGGGGGCAGGGTACCTGGAGGAGCGGGCGGTGGTTTTGATCGAACGCATCTGAGCTGGTGC
>JBGQLM010000141.1:0-10956 GCA_041500085.1 Geobacteraceae bacterium | reverse complement strand
GTGCAGCTGCAGGGATGGACCGGGTCGGACAGGTAGCCGCAGGGGCAGGGGTTCATGGCGGCCACCAGCATCACCCGCGACGGATAGGTCAAGGACACCAGAGAGCGGGAGATGGTGACGCGGCCGTCCTCCAGCGGTTGGCGCAGGACCTCCAGGACGTTCTTCTTGAACTCCTACTGGTAAAATCCAATATTAACCCCCCAAACATCCAATGATACCCCCCATGCCCTGCTAAAACCTATTATCGCCTCTTAAGTGAAATCTGTTCGTTTGATGTTTAGAATAGTACAGGAAGCTTTACATGATGGCAACTAGCAGATGCTTGGTGAAGTTAATCTCTCTTGTAATCGAGTCAAACGCTTCGAAGACCGCTTGTTATTAACCGCCATGGCCAATGCCTTTTGCTGGCCGATGATAATTACCAATTTCTTGCCACGAGTTACCCCAGTATAGATCAGATTTCGCTCTAACAGGGTATAGTGCTGCATCGCCAAAGGAATCACGACTGCTGGATACTCCGATCCCTGGGACTTGTGGATGCTGGTAGCGTATGCCAGTTGCACTTCGTCCAATTCATTGAAATCGTAGCTAACCTCTCTGCCGTCATACTCAATCATTAGGGTGCTTTCTTCAGTGTCAATTGCCAGTATCCGACCAATGTCGCCGTTGAAGACTTCCTTGTCGTAGTTGTTCACAGTCTGGATTACCTTGTCGCCTGGAGAAAAGGTGGTGCCGAAGCGAGTCACCTTGGGTTCGCTGTTGCTGTTCAGTTTTGCCTGTAGTTCGGCATTCAGAGAGTGACTGCCCAGTCCACCGCGGTTCATGGGGGTCAGTACTTGGATGTCCTTGATCGGATCAAGTTTGAACCGTTTTGGTATCCGTTCCGTCACCACCTGGACCAATTTGGCGTGGATATCTTCGGGGGTGTCGCTGGGAATGAAGTAGAAGTCGGTCAGATCCGTCCCTTCGGCATTGAGCGGCATCTGTCCCTTGTTTATCCGGTGGGCATTGACGATGATACGGGAGCTGGCTGCTTGGCGAAAGATCTCAGTCAAGCGGACTGTAGGGATGGCGCCGGAGTCGATTAGGTCAGACAGAACAGAACCTGGCCCTACTGAGGGGAGCTGATCAACATCACCGACAATCATCATGGCAGCATTGACCGGCACTGCAGCCAGCAGTCGGTTCATCAGGATGACGTCAACCATGGAGGATTCATCTATGACCAGCAGGTCGGTTTCCAGGGGATTGTCTTTGTTGCGCTTGAACCCAAAGCTCTTGGGATCGAACTCCAGCAGGCGGTGAATGGTTTTGGCTTCCAGTCCGGTGGATTCGGTGAGCCGCTTGGCTGCTCTGCCGGTTGGGGCGCAAAGCGTGACCCGCAGGTGTCTCGACTGCAGGATGAGCAGGATACTGTTAACCAAGGTTGTCTTGCCGACGCCTGGGCCGCCGGTGATAATCAGGGCTTTACTAGTGACGGCCAGGGCTATGGCTTCTTTCTGAGAAGGAGAAAGTTCAAGACCGGTCTTCTGTTCAACCCAGGGGATTGCCTTGTTGTGTTCGATGCTCGACCAGGGTGGTATCCCGCCCAATATTCTCCTGATTGAGCTGGCCAGACCCACCTCGGCTCGTTGCAGTGGGGTGAGAAAGAGGCAAGGCATGCCGTCGATCTCTTCCTGCACCAGGTTCTCGGCCTCTATCTCTCCGATGATGGCTTGTTCCAATATCGGGATATCGATTTCGAGGAGTTTTTCTGCTTCCTTGAGCAGGGTATCCCGCAAGGCGGCACAATGGCCGTTCCCTGAGAACTCTTGCAGAACATGGCGTATTCCTGCCTGTGCCCGGATTAAGGAATCGGGAGCGATACCCAGTTTCTGGGCGATGAGATCGGCGGTCTTGAATCCGATGCCGTGGATGTCCAGAGCAAGTCGGTAAGGGTTTTCAGTGACCTTGGCGATTGATTCGTCGCCGTAGGTCTTGTAGATCCGAACTGCCCGGCCTGTGCCAACTCCATGGGACTGGAGAAAGACCATGATCTCTCGTATGGCTTTCTGTTCTGCCCAGGCGGACGTGATTTTATCGATCCGTTTGGGACCAATGCCTGGTAGCGTGCGCAGTCGTTCAGGTTCTGTCTCGATAACCTCAAAGACTTCTTCCTTGAAGGCCTTTACCAGCACCTTGGCAAAGTGGGGACCGATACCCTTGACCATTCCGGAGCCGAGATACTTCTCGATCCCTTCCAAAGTGGTTGGGGGAATGACTTTAAGGAGGGTTGATTTGAACTGGAGGCCGTGAGTCTTGTCGTTGTGCCATGCGCCTACGCACTCGACGAATTCGCCGGGAGTAATGCTGGCTGCCGAACCAATGCAGGTAACCATTTCGCGATGTCCCTTGACCTTGACTCGCAGGACGCAGAAACCTGATTCCTCACTGTGGAATGTCACGCGCTACACTGATCCGGAGATCCGTTCGGTGGGTGCCTCTGTTGTGCTGGTGGGGTTCTTCAAACGGCGAACGCCATTCAGGGTTTGATGTACGCATTCAGCCCGATCGTGACAGGCTTGCTGTCCACTTCGACAGTGGTGACAGTGTTTCCGCGAGTGCTGGCAACCACGAGGGTTTTACCGGAAGCTGAAGGAGTGGGCTTTTCCAGGTCAATTTCAATGCAGAGTTTGTTGTTCTTTATTGCAACTTCCATTGCCATTGGTTGATTCTCCTTGAATTTAATTGTTTATTGCGTTCCGTAACACAAGGCTTGGTTTGAATGTCAGCACCCGGCGAGCCTCAATGGTGATCGTTTCTCCAGTATGAGGATTCCTACCCCGGCGGTCTGCTTTGGACTTAACTGTAAAGGCTCCGAATCCGTGGATTTTCAGGTTCTCTCCTTTCTCCAAGGTTTGCTTTATGATGCTGAATACGGCCTCAACCAGATCAGCTGATTCCTTCTTGGATAACCCACAACTCTCTTGAACCCTTTCAAAAATGTCTGCCTTGGTCATATCCTCTCCTTATCGCACATAGGGTGTTGAATGTCCCTTGTGTTCATCATAGTTGAGAATGTATTGGTTGGTCAGCTTCGGGTTTCCTTTGATGACCAGCAGATTCTCAGCATTCTTATTCTCTGCTGCCGACGTAAAATTGAAACTGCCGGTAATCAGCGTTGACTTATCGATTATGATGATCTTGTTGTGGGCGATCGCATGCTTGTCGTCAATCAGGACCGGGATGCCGGCGTTGTAAAGGAAAGTGGCCGCTGAATACTTGGCAGTGGCGTTGCTTTTGTCCAAGACGGCCTCAATTTTTATGCCTCGTTTCTTGGCATCAATGAGAGCCTTGGCGATCGGCTTCGATGTGAAGGAATACGCCTGAACGAGAATTTCCTGTCGTGCTGAATGGATTTCTTGAACAACCGCTTCCGTAGCGCCGCCCTTTGGCGAGAAGAATACCTCGACTGTCCCCGTGGATGGCAATGGTGCAGCTATAGCGGCAGTAGAAAGAAAAGCTGCCAACATCAGAATAAATAATTGCATATCCCAGCCTCCAGAGTGAATTATTATACCATAATAACTATGGTGTAATAATGGTAAATTGTCTGTTAATTCTTATTGTTACAAACATCACAGTGGTTTTTTTCATGTTTAACAGCAAAACCACCAATGAGGTTATGCTCAGGGATCCAGAGTAACCACAAAAAAACAAGCCGCTGTTGAATTAGGCGGCTTGGCGGTATTAAGGGCTGCAAGGTCAGAACTGGGCTGTTGATTCCTGAACAATGTAAAGATATTGCACAACTTGCTGCTCAATCAAATATTGAAGAAAACTAAAGATTAGGCAGCCTTTTTGATTTCTTCGGGGGCGTTTTTACGCTCTTCAATATCCTCAGTAAAATCCATAGGTATAATAATGGGCTCTTCATCAGGATGAATACAATTCCAGTGATCAGCGTCAAAAGTGAGCTGGAGACCATCTCCAACCATTTGTTCGCGTCTCGCAATAAGACTTTTGCGCATGGGTGCACGTGGGGCTTCATCAATATCTATCCAAAGATGAAGTTGTTCTCCGCCTTGTTTTACAACTATTGAATGGTTAGCGCGATATGGTCTTCCTGTCTTATGATCATGTCTAACCTCTTCGCGAGCTGCCTGGGAAAACTCTTTCGCTAATCGATCAATCGCGGAAACGGGCTGTGGGAGTTTCCACCCCTTACTTACAGCGAACTTAGCAACTTCTTTCATGTCTATTTCTGTTTTACCTGTCTCATCCTTGTAAAAACGAATAAGATTCTGCATTTGATGACTTTTTGTTGACATTTTATCCTCCTAGTAACCAACCGGCGAAATATCTCCCCATCCATCAATCATTGCGCTTGGAGCCACGAAAGACCTTATTTTAACTAAATGTTGCCTGAATAGATCATATCTGCCGGTTCTACGTTGGAGTTGTCCCGTTATTAACCCCGGATGCACTTTCAAAATATTAGCCAAACTCAAGACGTCTCTTTCACTAAATAATGGCGATTTACGAGCAACAAAGCTTTCTATTTTCTTATTGGGAATACAAAAATCAGATGCTGCTTCGTTAGCTACTCGTTCCTCATCAGAAACATTAGAGCCCACACCGGCATTTTCACCTTCAAGTTCAGCGTCTAACATTATCGTTTCTTGTCCATGTTGTCGCAAGACATGCTCTAGTTCATGCCGTAGGACAAACCAGAAATTATCAATTCGGTCATAGCGTAATGACATTCCTATTACTGGTGATGTTCTATTAAGCCAGAAACAAACACCATCTATTTTGGCTGAAGAAAGTGTCTCGACTATCACATATCTAATCCCACACTCAGCAAGGATGCGCGGTACCTTACGTGCTTCTTCTGGCGCTGAGAGTAAATTGCTTAAAAGGTTAATTGCATTTCGAGCTGCATCAGGTGAATATTTTGTAACTATCATTTCACTGGCAATTTGTTTTACGCGGTAAATCCATGCAAGTTGTACTGGAGTAGCTGGAACGAATGTATTTGTCTTCTTGGCTGCATGAGGAAGAATTTCAATATCTTCAACTGAATCAGCGCAAAAGAATTTTACTAGAGCCGATTCCACTTGAGGCACTTTACGAACGTCATCCACATCTAGCCACCCTCGCTTTATCATTTCTGCAACGGGTAAGCCTCCAAAAAGATGAGCACGGGTGGCACGGCCAGGGTCAGGACGTGCTACAATTTTTGCCTTAGCGAGGTCATAATTCTTTTGAAGCTCCAAAAAATTGTCAGGATCAGTACCAAATACCTCTCCCAATAATATAGACATATCGGCATCTACAGACCTTTTGTCTGCAACTAGACGATTAATTACAGCGACATCTACATCCAGAATGATGGCTAACACTCGTTGAGTCCAGCCGCGTTCGGCCAGTAACGACTCAATAAGTTGACCAGGTGTGCGAAAATTTGAATTGCTCATGGAAACCAACTTATCATCGGCAACAAATTGCGTCAATAGCTAAATTGAGCTTTTTGTCAATTTTGTCATAAAGTCTGATGGCGTCTATGTGAAGCATTGTCTTTCTCCACGCTCATTATATCCAGCTACAATTCAAAATTCCTCACTGATCGCTTGTGGCGGGTTTCTTTTCTCGTATTCCTTTGCTTCAATTTCCGCCATGCTCATTTCCTCAAGGTATTTGAAGAAGGTTCGTCTCCCGACGCCAAAAGTCTTACAGACCTCAGCCGCTGTATAGTCGGAATCTTCATATAGGATTCTTGCCTTGTCCAGAAGTTTCGGATCCGTTCTGGGTCTTCCGCCAGTTTTTCCTCGCGCCCGGGCAGCTGATCGTCCTGCGGCTGCTCTCTCTGCCTTCAGTTCACGCTCCATCTGGTTGATCGCGCCCATGATAGACATGAAAGCTCTTCCTGTCGCCGAGGACGTGTCGATATGTTCACGTAGGGACACGATCTGGATGTTTTTCTGCTCCAGATCCTTTACCAGTGACAACAAGTGCATAAGAGAACGGGTCATGCGAGAGAGTTCGACCACGACAATTGTGTCACCAGGCCGAAGAAACTCAAGAAGTCTGTCCCACCCTGGACGCGACTCTTTTGCTCCACTGGCCTTGTCTTCGAATATCTTCTCGCATCCAGCCTTGGTGAGCATATCCATCTGCGAATCGAGATTTTGATCACGAGAACTAACGCGGGCATATCCTATTCGAGTCATATTGCCTCCAGAGTGCATTTACTTGTCTAGCACACTATAATATTACACTTTGATTTATGCAATGGTTTATGCACTTATTTAGGCACGAAAAAGCCCACTATCAGGGGGCTTTAAGTTGCAGTGCATAAAGTGTACTTTTTACACTCTTTTTTGAAGTAACTTGACCATTTCAAAATCCGTTCTGCGCCATATGCATGAATTTGTAGTCGGCCATTCACAATCCGGCCGGGTGGTTGTGGTAGATATCGTCGCCGAAAGCGGGATTGAAGAACATCTGAATCCCGGCACCTATATGGTCGTGCTTATAATTTGTGGGTGGTGTTAATACAATTAATTCTGCATTCAATTTTATCCCTCTGCTCCGGATTCGAAGTGAATTGCGGTTTCATTTCGCGGCAACCGCTGCATAATATCGGTTTTCCCGCCGATTCAGAATATTTGGTATGGTAAGCAATTCGGGCGATTGGGATGAGTACATAAAATATGATGAATATTCCAGCGACAGTTTTGGTCAACGTTAGC
Organism: Geobacteraceae bacterium; assembly: GCA_041500085.1. Lineage (GTDB taxonomy): Bacteria > Desulfobacterota > Desulfuromonadia > Geobacterales > DSM-12255 > VEOV01. The sequence goes on along the minus strand of JBGQLM010000141.1, from coordinate 4,222 downwards.
TCTCTTGCTACCATTTAAATCTCCTTTGTTAAAATGTCATAGATTCTGGAGGAACTGCCCCCGCCAAGACGGGGGCAGTCCAATCTATTTCACTTCGTACCAGAATTTTGCATTTCTTACCTTACCATCCTTCAGTTTGAATTTCGCCATTATCCCGTATTTACCTTTCACTGAGAGGGTGAAGTCGGCTCCAAAACCCGCCCCCATGCCGGCCATTCCGCCCATCGCCATCAAATCATTTACTTGTTCGGTTTTGTCAGGGGACTGAACTTTAAGCTTTACCTCTCCCGCAGTAAGGGGTGTTCCGGTTTTGGTGTCCTTAAACTCAACCATGATATGGTGGGTTTCCTTCACCCCTTTCGGCATTTCCATATTCATCTCTTTCATGCGGTCCTTCATGCTCATAACTTTAAAAGTTGTCTTCACCCCTTCAACGACTTCTTCGTGAGCAATATTACTCATGCCAGCCATCATTTTCTCATGATCCATGGCAAAGGATGCGGACGCGGATGCAGTAAGAGCAAGAGTTAACATCAGGTAAAGCTTCACTAATTTTTTCATTTTTGTTCTCCTTTGAATTTTGGGTACTGCTAACTTCAGTTTTCATAACCAAGAATACAAGACGCGGCAGGCAGCTGCACGGTTCTGCCACGGTTGCTGACAGAAATTGTCTAGGCAGTGAATACGCCGCAAAGGTGGAAATCTGGCAAATCGCGGACGCACTACTCCCTGCGACTTTTAGGTAAGGCTATGCGGGGGGATAAACTTGGGAAGAAAGACTTCGGGGATGGCTTTGTACGGCTCATAGAACTTAATACTGGAAACTACAAACTCAGGGGAGAAAGGGGCCTGCTCCGGCGGCATTGGCAAAACGCAGGGGCAATGGAAACCAGGTACCCGTTGCATTGGTTTTGAATTGGCGTCTGAAGGGTATTCATGATTGTTAAGCTTCGCATTTACAGACTTCGAGCCATTTTCCTCTTGATGGCACGTTTCTTTATTTGCTTTGCCATGACATTCACCCCGGCAAAAGGAGACCGGCACCAAGGCGAAAACCAGAAGCATCATGAAAGAAGCGGTAATTTTTTGAAAAAGTGGGCGTCTCATTATTTCGAGTTTTTTATAGTTATGGTATGGTTTCCATTGCTTAATGAATGGTACGCTTTATCGAATCATACTGTCAATTACTATTAGAATCATGGGGGATGGCCAAAAAAAGCCGGCCAAGAACTACACTCGGCCGACTTTTCCTGCTACCAACTCACGCTGTTAGCTTGGTTTCAGCACTAGGCAGGAAGCTGTGTTTTTCTGGGCGATATCGCCGGGCTTGATTTCGCCTTTGACTATTTCAGCCTCGAAGTAGTGTTCGCCAGCGTAACCAAGGACTTTTACCTGCCCCACCTCTATTTTTTGTTGTCTGTTCTTACCTTGTTCACGGTACACGGTAAGCGTGTCACCCAGACAGATCTCTTTCTTCACGTCTGCGGTCCCGCTATGGAACAGATTTACCTTGTTCCCTACCTTCATCACGACCTCACCTTTGACCTTGTCTGCAGCATGAACGGTAATCGGCACACTTACCGCAGTAATAAAAGCTGCCAGGATGGCAAACAAAATGACTTTTCTCATGGCTGTTCTCCTTTCGCGTAAAATCACTCCGCCCCCTCCACTTCTCAATTTATTTCATCGCAACATATTCCACATATCAGAAAGATTACCCGCCCCCTGATCCATTCAGACCGTTCACTCAATGGAACGAATCCGACCACACCCCTTATCGATAATGACCCGGTCCCGCTTGGCATTACTCTTACGGTAAATCTCCGCCTCGAAGTAGTCGTCACGCTCGATGATCGGTCCGATCCGTATGTTACTTGAAGCGTAGTACTCCGTCAGGTACTCGCGGGCTTCCTTGACGGAGGTAATGTTCTGCCGGGCGCCATACCATCCCCACTTGGGAGATGCCTTATAGCCGCCATACGGCTTGTCGCAGCAGCAGCCACAACCACTCTCGGCTGTGACAACCGGCACTGAGGCCAACGCTGTAACAACCGCCATTATCATAATTTTACAGAAGCTATGCATCATCGGCCTCACCTCATCCGTCTGTTGTGTCCTCTTCTGATGATTCAAGCATAGCAAAGGGTTGTGAGGGAATTATGAAGAGGTTATGGAGAATTATGGAGAGTTTCCTGCTCGGGCAGCCAAACGGTAAAGGTGCTCCCTTCTCCTGGCTGACTCGCGACCTCAATGGTGCCACCGTGGGCGTCCACCAACTCGCGGACTATCGGCAACCCCAGACCAAGACCGTCACCCCCTTTGCGATAGAAGCGCTCGAAGATGAGCGGCAGGTCTGCTTCGGCAATGCCCCTACCTGTATCCGTCACGTCAATCCTGCAGCCGTCACTTTCGTCTGCTCCGCTGAGTCGGATGGTTCCCCCGGTTTCGATGGCCTTGACTGCGTTGTTTACCAGGTTGATGAGGATCTGAGTAAGCCGCTCGGGGTCGGCGTTGACCCGGACCTTACCGCTGCACTCAACGGAGAATGAGATGTTTTTCTTCCCGCCCGCTTCGGAAAAACGCTGGGCAATGCCCTCCAGCAGCGGTTTCAGGGGGAGGCGAATACGCTTCAGGGATAAGGCGCTGGCCTCGGCCTGAACCAGCTCTTCGACGTTGGCCACGATCCGTGCGAGACGGAGGTTTTCCTCCAGCAGGGATTCCAACACCCGTCGCTCATTCGGGATGAGGCCGTCAAGCATGCCCTCCAGTTGCCCCTGCATAATAGCCAGAGGTGTCCTCATCTCATGGGCGAAATTGGCGTTGATTTTCTTTCTGAGGGCGTTCTGTTTTTCGAGCGTTTGGGCCATCCGGTTGAAGGAAAGGGACAACGTCGCCAATTCGTCGCTGCCGGTGATTTCAAGCCGCTCATGCAGGTTTCCCTGACTGATGCTGTCCGCCGCCCGTGCCAGCCGGCTTATGGGACGGGTAAGTCTGCGGGCGAGGATAATGCTCATCAGGACAGCGACGCTGCCGAGGAGCAGTGCCGAGATGAGAAGCAGCCGATTGGTTCGGGAGACGAATAGCACTCTTTTTTCACGGGGGAAGAAACGCACCTCCAGGTGGCCGATTTTTTCCCCCTTGAGGAAAAGCGGATAGCTGCTATACGGGCCGTGGCCGCGTGTTGGGTCGAAACCGGCACTTGCCAGAATGCGCTGACGGCTTTCCGGGGAGAGTTGACTGAGAGCCCTGGCTGTGTCCATGACGAGGGTGCCGGTCCGGTCTTTCACCTGGGTCTCGATGCCGAGCAGAACTGCCCAGACCGCATCACCCGCCATTGCCTCCTGATTCCAGCCATGAATCTTCTCGAAGGCAGTTTCCAAGGTAGCACTTACCCAGTAAACGCGGTCTTCCTGCTCCCCTTCGGTCAGGCGCCCGAAGTCGCGGACGATCAGCTCCCGCAGGATCAGCGATGACGAGACGCCGAGGGCCGCGACGAAGATGAGCACCAGCATGAATTTCCAGCGGATACTGCTACGCATCCTTCACCCCGCCGAACCGGTAACCCAGGCCGTAGATGGTCAGAACGAATACCGGGGCATGGGGATCATCACCCAGTTTGTGACGGATGTTCTTGATGTGGGAGTCGATGTTTCTCTCGTATCCCTCGAACCGCTGACCCATGACCTTGTCAATCAGCTCTTCCCTGGTGAAGGTCTTCTGGGGAGTGGCGGCAAGTGCGAAGATGAGTTTGAATTCCACTGCGGTTAGCTTGACCGGCCGGCCATTGCAGATGACGCTGAAACTGGCGTTGTCGAGGATGAGTGTGCCGCCGTTGAAACTTAGCCGGTCGCCGTCGCCGGCCTTCCCGGAACGCTTGAGGACAGCCTGGACGCGGCAGACCAGCTCTCGCGGACTGAACGGCTTTACGATGTAATCGTCGGCCCCGAGGGCGAAACCAGCCAACCGCTCTTCTTCGGAAGACTTAGAAGTCAGCATGATGACGGGAATGTCGGTGGACTCGCTCAACTCCCGGCAGACCGCTTCGCCGCTCAGATCGGGCAGCATCAGGTCGAGTACCACCAGCACGGGGGTTTCCGCCTTGGCCAGAGCGAGGGCGCTGACACCGCTTTCTGTGTGGATGACCCTGAAACCGGCCTGCTCCAGATAGACGCGTGCGATCTCGGCGAGTTTCAGGTCGTCTTCGACAAGGAGAATGGAATGT
>JBGQLM010000140.1:0-11081 GCA_041500085.1 Geobacteraceae bacterium | reverse complement strand
GTCACAACATCGGCAACGGCACCACTCTTTATCCACTGGTTAAGGACCCTGAAACGGGAGCTCCTGATTGCATGTCCTGCCATACCCTGGCAGATCCACTTGTTGCCGGCAATGGCCTTGGCAACTGCAAATCGTGTCACGGGACCGGAGGCACAGGAACTCTTGCCGCACCAACCGGCACAACCTGGCCAAATATAAGAGGGAGCAATGCAAGTGCACGACACCCCAGTCATCAAGGTTCCACATGCGGAACCTGTCATCCGGGAGTTGACATCACCGGTAGAACATTAACAGGTGCTGCCGGATCTGGTTCAGGGGTAAATCACGGCCCGAATAAAAACAAGTTGCTAGGCACAACTCAGACCAACTCAACCCAGACGGTTACCGGGATCGTTCCGAAGGCTGCCAGGGGAACCGGCTCAACTTGCAGTCACGGTACTATTCCTACCAACTCATGCCACGGTGGTCCAGGTACACAGACCTGGACAGCACCGTAACCAGTAACTATAAATACTAAAAAAGGGGGGAGGCGACATTATCGCTTCCCCCCTTACATTATTATCTTAAGACACAAATTAATTAATATGGTGCTATGAAGCCAATTCAGAGCACTGATTTCTCAGGAGCTTTACAGTGGCTATCAGGAGTTCAACATTTTGGCTCTGTTGGCAATAATCGTAGAGTCGAGAAGCTCTCCGCAGCAGGTGCATTTCCAAGCATCAAATGATCGAACAAAGTCATAGTACTTCTCGGCAAACATTTTACCTCTGCATTTAGGACATCGCATGGTGACCCCTCCTGATTAAATAATAGTATCGTCTTTAGGTGAAGTAGTTATTACACCATGCGTGCCAAAATGGCTTGGATAGCATGGCATGGTTTTAATAAATGCCGATCTGTCAGGTAAAGGCAAATATTATCAGCAGGTTGGAGGTTACAAAAACACTGTCTAGTAGATTGGAAATCGGAAAAATAATGGAATAGAGCGAGAGGCGAGTCAAAAAAACAGGATTTTGCGTCATAAAATTGACGTAACAGTTCTTGTGAATTATGTGCAGTCTTTCAGGAAGTGGGGAGCTGAGCCTATAATCTTATTGGCGCCCCTGTCTGTAACCTGCAAAACAGGCTTTGTATCCTGTTTTGAGACTGATTTGCAAAAAAAAACAAATTTTATCCTGAATTTATCACTCAGGCTATTTCAACCGCTTTTCCCTGGAGAAGAGCGGTTAGTTTTTCGAAGAAAAGAATTTACGTCAATAAATTGACGATAGCTGGTGAGATGCCGTCAATAAAATGTTGTTTACTCTTTTGCTTGTTATTTGAACTGCAATTGTGGGTGTCGATATTAAAAAAACCGACTGCATCTCTGCAACCGGCTTTTAAAGGAGCGCTGAATCAACCCAGTTATGAGGGCTATGAAATTACTTCGAAGACTCCTCTTCAGATTTGTGAAGCTTGAATTCGATGCTGTCGATAAGCGCCTGATAGGAGGCTTCAATGATGTTGTCTGAAACACCCACGGTTCCCCACCTGCTTTCCTTGTCGCCTGACTCTATCAACACCCTTATTGCGGAGGCGGTCCCTTGACCGGCAGGAAGGACGCGAACCTTGTAGTCGAGCAGCTTGACCTCTTTCAACTTGGGGTAGAACTTCTCCAGCGCCTTCCGGAGCGCGTTGTCAAGGGCATTTACAGGACCGTTCCCCTCTGCGGCAGTATGCTCGACCTTGCCGCCGACCCTGACCATGATAGTGGCCTCCGAAACAGGTTGTTTGTCTTCATGGCGCTTCTCATCTATAACCCTGAACCCTGTGACAGAAAAGAATTTCCTGTGAGTTCCGAGCGCACGTCTCATCATCAGTTCGAAAGTCGCTTCAGCTCCTTCAAACTGATAGCCGCGGTTCTCCATCTCCTTGATGTTGTCGAGGATATCCATTGTTACCGGATCCTTGCTGTCAAGGTTAATATTGAACTCCTGAGCTTTGGCCAGGATATTGGACCTTCCCGAAAGATCTGAGATAAGTACGCGTGTCGAATTGCCGACAAGCTCGGGTCTGATATGCTCATAAGTCTCAGGGTGACGCTGGATGGCGCTGACATGAACCCCGCCCTTGTGGGCGAATGCAGCATTTCCAACATAGGCCTGATGTTTTGGGGGGGCAAAATTCGCCAGTTCATAGACGTAGCGGGACAGGTCCCTCATTTTTCGGAGTTGCTCATCACTGATGCATTCCTTCTTCATCTTCATTTTGAGCGCAGGGATGATAGAGCAGAGATTTGCGTTACCGCATCTTTCACCAAAGCCGTTGATTGTCCCCTGGACCTGTATAATGCCAAGATTTACAGCGATCAGAGAGTTAGCGACAGCGCATTCGCCATCGTTATGGGTATGAATGCCGAGCGGAGTCTTGATCTGTTTTTTTATTTTGCTGATTATTTCAGAAAGCTCAAAGGGCATTGTTCCGCCGTTGGTATCGCATAGAACAATGCAGTCTACTTTTGCCTGCTCGGCAGCTTTCAGTGTCTTGATCGCATATTCAGGATTTGCCTTGTACCCGTCGAAAAAGTGCTCAGCGTCGTAAAAGACCTCAGGCGCTCGTGCTTTCAGATATTCCAGCGAGTCGAAAATCAGCTCCAGGTTCTCTTCAAGGGAGATTCGCAGGGCCTCTCTGACATGAAAATCCCAGGTTTTTCCAAAGATTGTGATCGCATCGGGCTCCGCCTGGACAAGAAGCTTTATGTTCTGATCCTTGTCAGGGGTTATCTTGGCGCGACGGGTAGAGCCGAAAGCGGCTATCTTCGCATGCTGCAGCTTCTCCTTCTTGATCTCCTTGAAAAATGCGACATCTTTGGGATTGCTGCCGGGCCAGCCACCTTCGATGTAATGGATTCCGACTTCGTCGAGGCGATGCGTAATCCTGATCTTGTCTTCAAGGAGGAATGAGATGTCTTCAGACTGGGTTCCGTCACGTAGCGTTGTATCGTAAAGTTTAACTTGATCCATGGGGCCACCTTCCTGCATATGTTTACCCTTTACTGAGTAGAGTTGATATTTCTATAACGATTTTAGAAACTTTTCAACCGTGAAATTAGAGAAAAAAGCTCTTTGAGTTCAATATGTCAGAGATATTTAGTTGCAATAAATAAAGAATGGATAAACTTACTGAAACTTAATTCTCATAAGTAAAAAAAAGAGCGTGATCGACTATTCAACCACGCTCTTCAAAGAGGTCGACCGGATTAAGAAAAAAGACTATTTCCCGGACATTCCAAACGCGTCATGAAGAACACGAACAGCAAGCTCCGTGTATTTGGAATCGATAACAACAGATACCTTGATTTCAGAGGTTGATATCATCTGGATGTTTATCCCTTCAACGGCAAGAGCCTGGAACATCTTGGTAGCAACCCCGGCGTGGCTGCGCATGCCGACGCCAACTACGGAAATCTTGCTGATATTCTCATCGGAGATCATTTCTTTTGCGTCAACACCCTTTGCAGCTTCGCCGGTTATCTGAAGAGCCTTCTTGAAGTCGGCTTTGGTGACGGTAAAGGTGAAATCGGTGAAGCCGTCCATGCTTACGTTCTGGACTATCATATCAACAGATATATTTGCATCTGAAAGTGGTGTCAGCAGTTTTGCCGCGATACCCGGCTTGTCAGGCACATGCATGACCGCAATTTTTGCTTCATTCTTGTCATAAGCGATACCTGAAACGAGAACAGCTTCCATCTCCTTATCCTCCTTGGTGACAATTGTCCCTTGATTATCATTGAAACTTGAGCGGACATGAATATCCACATTGTATTTCTTGGCAAACTCTACTGAACGTATCTGCAATACTTTTGCACCGAGGCTGGCAAGCTCAAGCATCTCATCATAGGAGATTTTTTCGACCTTGCGGGCATCGGCACAAATGTTGGGGTCTGTTGTGTAGACACCGTCAACATCCGTGTAAATTTCGCAGACATCTGCTCTCAGTGCAGCAGCCATTGCAACAGCGGAAGTATCCGATCCACCGCGACCGAGCGTGGTGACGTTCCCCTGACGGTCTATCCCCTGGAAGCCGGCAACAATGACTATTACTCCGTCCTTGAGGTCCGCCCTGACCTTGTCGTCAGGAATCTCCTCGATCCTTGCCTTGCTGCTTACACTGTCGGTGATGATAGGGACCTGCCAGCCGTGATAGGACTTGGCCTTGTAACCCATTCCGATCAGAGTCATTGCAAGAAGAGCTATGGAGACCTGTTCGCCTGAGGCGACAAGAACATCGTATTCACGCAGATCCGGGAATTCACAGGTGTCATTAGCCAGGGCAACAAGCTTGTTAGTCTCGCCAGACATCGCCGAGACGACAACAATCATTTCGTTTCCTTCGTCAAACCCTTTGGCAACCCTCCGGGCGACATTCTTGATCCGCTCAATGCTCCCCATGGATGTGCCGCCGTATTTTTGAACCACCAGAGCCATCAGTGTGACCCTCCCTGAAAGTAAGATATTCAAAATGCTTATCAAATCTGAACTGATAGAAGGCTGTGTCAAAATAAACTTATTATCAAGAAAGCAGCATCTGGTCAAAAGAAATTTACAAACACAGACCTTTATTCTCATCTGCTGAAAGCACTTCAAGAAGACGATCGTATCTGGATGAGGTTGCAGTCAGTTCTATATCCCGGGTGTTATCGTCCACATATCTTAAACGTATTTCCAGCCTGCTCTGCGGAAGTTCGTCAGTCAACCTTTCAGCCCACTCAACAAGACATGTGCCGTCGCCGTAAAAAAACTCTGAAAAGCCGAGAGCTACAACATCATCATCGCCGGAGAGCCTGTAAAGATCGAAATGATACAGGGGAATCCTTCCCTGATAGATATTCAGGAGCGTATAGGTCGGGCTCGTTATTGGTATTGACGGGTCAACTCCAAGCCCTTTGGCAATCCCGCTCGCAAATTTCGTCTTGCCCGCGCCGAGATCACCGTGCAGCGATATAAAGTCCCCCGGCAGAAGCAGCTGCGACAGTTTGCCTGCCAATGCTTCTGTGAAGTCAGGCGAATCAGAAAGAACCCGCATCTGCTACCCTGCCATGGACCTTATCAGATCTATTCTGGAGATAATCCCGACAAGCTTTTTCCCTGCAACTACCGGAATAGCCGTGATTTTCCTGCTGCTGAGCAGATCGGCGACATCGGAGACGGAGGATTCCGGCGAAACGGTCACGATATCGCTGGAGTAAATGTCGCCAACAATTTTCCCTGTCATCTTTTTCAGCTCTTTTTCAAACTTCTTGTCACTCTCAAGATAGATGATCCAGTCAAAAATCGAAATCACAGTCGGGATGTGAAGGTTTTTGTCCTGCTCCACCAGGTCAGTTTCGGTGACAATGCCGATCAGATCGCCATTCTGATCAAGCACAGGCAGAGAGCTTATGTGGCGCTGGGAAAAAATTCCGGCAAGCTCCATTACTGTTGTCTCTTTTGTGACAGTTAACACATCTTTCGTCATGATGTCTTTTACTTTAAGCATGAACCCTCCATTTGGGAATTTCTGTCGAGTGGTTGAGAAGTGTCACTTAACAACTCAACGCTTCTGTTTTTTCATAAGTCTTTTGAAAGCATACGGCAGCATTTCCTGTACATCAGTTGCAATCATTCCGAGCTCGCCTTTTTCTTCTGCAGCCATATCTCCGGCAAGACCATGACAGAATGCCCCGAGGCAGCTTGCTTCGAATGGCTCGTATCCTTGCCCCAGAAGCGCTGCTATCACTCCTGTCAGAACGTCACCCATTCCGCCTGATGCCATACCGGCATTGCCGCTGCCAATAACGGCCAATCGACCGTCCGGAGCCGCGATGACGGTTCGGGCTCCCTTCAGGAGCAGAAAGCACTCATAAGTTTTGGCAAAGTTCCCTGCAGCCATTATTCTGTCCGACTCGATCTCTGCTATGCTGACGCCTGTAAGTCTTGCCATCTCACCTGGATGAGGTGTCAGGGTCAAAGCAGGTGATGTTGAAGTTTTCAGGCACGAAACTTCTTCTGCGACTGAATTAAGGGCATCTGCATCCAGGACCAGCGGCACTTCGGCAGATTCTACAATTGTCCGTACAGTCGCTTTTGTCTCGTCGTGCAGCCCCAGGCCGGGACCGATTGCAAGAGCATCTTTGCCCTCAAGCAGTCTCCTGATCGTCTCAAGGGACTTAAATGCAACAGCACCGCCGGGAGTCTCTTCCAGCGGAACCGTCATCGCTTCTGTCGTTTTGAGCTCGATCACCGGATGTATGCTGCAAGGGACTGCAAGTGTGACAAGGCCGGCGCCGCTTCGCATGGCACTGTTGGCAGTCATTGCAGCAGCTCCGCTTTTCCCGCAGGAGCCCGCAATGATGAGACAATGACCGTTACTCCCCTTGTGGGCAGTTTTCTTGCGCTGCTTTATCAGTCCTGAAGCGAACTCTTTGTCAACATACTCGATAAAAGGGGTTTTTTCGAGGAGTTCCGGCGGTATTCCTATATCGGTGACGATAACCTCACCGGTATATTCCGCTCCGGGATACAGGACGTGCCCGAGCTTTGCAGCTCCGAAAGTGACCGTAAAACTGGCCTTTACGGCAACTCCGGGGACTTTACCTGTAGTCGCGTTTACACCGGAAGGGATATCAACGGCAACTACAGGTTTGCCCGAAGAATTAATCAGTTCAATTGCTTCTGCATAGATTCCTGAGGGAGCACTTTTCAGCCCCGTACCGAAGATTGCATCGATAATGACATCAATATCCTGAGCCAGCTTCAGGAGCCTGTCTCCGGAAAGCTCGGAAAAGAGGATCGTTCCGACTGAAGGGGGGATGCGGTCAAGGTTCTTCCTTGCGTCACCTGAAAACTCTTCACCTGACGTAAGGATGATCAGCGTAACTGACCATCCTGAAGCTGCAAGCAGCCTTGCAACAACGAACCCGTCTCCCCCGTTGTTCCCCCTTCCTGCAAATATAAGCGCAGATCGTGTTTCCGGGCCTGCGAACCGTGACTCCAGAAACTCTGCGACATGGCTGCCTGCCCGTTCCATCAGCTCATGTCCGGGCACTCCATACAGTTCAATAGTCTGACGATCCAGTTGCTGCATGGTCTCTGAAGTGACAATTCTCATCTCCTCTCCAGTATTACCATCGCTACAGCACACCCGGCATCATGAGAAAGTGAGAGATGGCATGTTTCACCCCCCAGATTGGCAAACATCTCTGCCGCTTTACCGGAAAGCCATAGTAAGGGTTTGCCGAGGTCATCATTACGGACCTCCATATCCAGCCAGTTTATCCCGTCGCGGAGACCAGTGCCGAGAGCTTTGAGAAAAGCTTCCTTTGCGGCAAAGCGGAGTGCAAAGTGCTGCGCTGCAAGTCTGCGAGCAGAACAGTACTCAAGTTCGAAAGCTGTGAATAGCCGCTTCAGAAGGGCGTGGTTGTTTTCAATCACAAAACGCTCGAATCTTGCTATCTCAGCGATGTCAATTCCTGTTCCGATGATCAAGCCGTTCTCCCGGTTCCCAAATTCTATCAGGATTATACCTTTTTACTCTTTAAAGGCAATCTCCAAGGAGTATTAAAAAACTGCCCGCTGCTTGACGGAAAAAGATTGGGGGGCATAATTAAATAGAAGATCAGAATATGAACCGGGAGGATTGCCATGTCTGAGAAACTACTTGTCCCTTCTATTGAAAGCAGACTTGCCGGCCTTATTGAAGTCAGTCGCAGAGCAAAAGCCGAAGGGGGGATGCTTGACCGTAAAGTCATGAAACCGACCATCACCATCTCCAGAGAGTTTGGTTGCGAAGCCTACCCTGCGGCGGAAAAGCTTAAAAAAATTCTCGAAGAGAAAAGCGGTGAAACCTGGGCACTTGTGGACAGGACTCTGCTGGAAGAAGTCGCCCGGCACCATGACCTTGAAGCCGACATATTTGATAATCTGGGTAAGAGACCACGCTGGCTTGACGATATGATTTCGTCGTTTTCACCCAAATGGAAAAACGAGAAGGACGATTTTCAGCTTCTTGCCCAGAAAATCGTATCAATAGCTGCAGGGGGTAATGCCATCATTGTAGGACTCGGCGGAGCTGTTATAACGCAGTCGCTTAAAAACTGTTATCACTTCAGGGTGTTCGGTTCTGAGGAGTTCAAGATGCACTCGGTCGCCCGAAGGGCAAGAATTACCCCCTCAGAGGCCCTTGTTATGTTAGAAAAACGTCAGAAGGCGAGGGAGAAATTCGTTCGAGACTTTCTTGACCGGGATATAAATGATATCCATTATTTCCACCTGCTCTTCAACAACGATCGGAGCAGTCCAGAGCTTATGGCTGAAGCAATGGCAGCCTACATTTTCGCTCATCAATAAGAAAATAACACCGACGGGGGGCTTTCCGCCCCCTTTTGCCTTCCTTGCCAGTCCAACCCTTTCGCCTTTCTTGACTCCATATCCTGCGTACGGTATATAGTGATATCCCATTTTGACGGAGTCCGGATGTTCATTCTCGGTAATCTGCTAATATCTGTTGCAAAAATAACTGACATGCTTCTGACTCTTTACATGTACATGATTATCCGCAGCGCGATCATCTCCTGGGTTAACCCTGATCCATACAATCCGATCGTAAGGTTTCTCCACAGAGCTACCGATCCTGTGCTGGACAGGATCAGGAGCAAAATGCCCTATCTGGGTGGAGTCGACCTCTCACCACTTGCAGTCATACTTGTAATCTACTTCCTGCAGAACTTCATAGTCAGAAGTCTTGCAGAACTCGGCTACAGAATCAAAGGGGGAGGGCTCTGATGAATATAACTCCGCTCGATATCCAGCAGCAGCAGTTCAAAGGGAAGATGCTTGGTGGGCTTGATCCTAACGACGTGGATTCTTTTCTGCAGATGGTCGCTTCCGAGATGGAGTCTCTCCTCCGCGAGAACAATGACCTGAAGGAGCAGGCAAGAAAGTTCTCTCTGCAGCTTGATGAACTGTCTCAGCGCGAGGTATCTTTGAGAGAGACGATGCTTGCCGCCCAGAAGGTCACCGAGGAGATGAAGGCAAACGCTCAGAAAGAGGCAAACCTTCTGGTTTCGGAAGCGGAGCTGAAAGGCGAGCGCATCCTTGCCGATGCTGAAAACCGGCTTCTCCAGCTGAATAACCAGGTTTACGAGATCAAGAGACAGAAGCTGCAGTTCGAAACCAATCTGAAGTCGCTTGTAGAGGCACATCTTAAAATGCTCTCTTTTGAAGAATGAGCGGAAATCTGCCGGAAGGTCTGATAACAGAATCGTCCGAAGGGGTAACAATGAGGCTGCACTTGCAGCCACGTTCATCCAGAACCGAGATCTGCGGGATTCAAGGGGATGAATTGAAGGTCCGTGTCACCGCACCTCCGGTGGAAGATGCAGCAAACAGGCTTTGTATCGAGTTTTTCGCAAAGCTGTTCAAACTCCCCAAGTCCGCTGTAAGTATCATGTCCGGTCATAAATCACGTCACAAGAGGCTCCTCATCTCAGGCGTAACCATGAAAGATGTCCGCAATACCCTCCCAATCCATTGACAAAACCATAGCTTAACCGTTATATTTAATAATCAAGCTTCAGAAATTATGTCAGTGAGGTTTTCAGAAATGCCGATGTATGAGTACAAATGTGAATCATGTGACAATCAGTTCGAGCTACGCCAGAAATTTTCCGACCCTCCTGCAACCGAGTGCCCACAGTGCGGCGGTCATGTTGCCAAGCTGATCTCTGCCGCTGCATTCGCCCTGAAAGGCGGCGGATGGCACAGCGAAGGGTATGGCTCCGCAGCCAAGAGTACCCCTCCTGCTGCGTGTCCTGCTGCATCCGGCGGTGGTTGCGCCGGATGTCCATCTGCAGCGGCTCCCTGACCCAAGAGTTAGATCAAAGGAGATAAACGATGGCCCGAGTAATCGACGGCAAGGCTATTGCCGCCAAGATCAGGGGGGAGCTTACCGCCACTGTCGCTGATCTGAAGGCAAAAGGTATCATTCCCGGGCTTGCTGTTGTTCTTGTCGGTGAAGATCCTGCCAGCAAGGTATACGTAAGCATGAAGGAAAAAGCCTGCTCGGATGTGGGTATTTTTTCGGATGAGTACAAACTCACCGCTGAAACCTCCGAGACCGATCTGCTTGCTCTGATCGCGAAGCTTAATACCGACCCTAAAATTAACGGGATACTGGTTCAACTGCCGCTTCCCAAACATATAAACACCGAAAAGGTTCTTGAAGCCATCTCTCCTGACAAGGATGTTGACGGATTCCACCCTTACAATGTCGGTCGCCTCATGGTCGGCAAGCCTACCTTTCAGCCATGCACCCCTTACGGAGTGATGGTCATGATGAAAGAGATCGGACTGGACCTGACCGGTAAAAATGTCGTTGTGGTCGGCCGTTCGAATATTGTCGGAAAACCTGTTGCCATGATGTGTCTTCAGCAGCACGCCACAGTGACGATCTGTCATTCCCGGACGAAAAACCTGGCAGATGTCGTGCGGTCTGCCGATGTGGTGATTGCGGCGGTCGGCGTTCCCGAGATGATAAAAGGTGACTGGATCAAGGAAGGTGCTGTAGTCATCGATGTAGGCGTCAATCGGGTCGGCGAGAAGAAGCTTGTCGGTGATGTCGAATACGCTGCCGCATTTGAACGGGCCAGCGCAATAACCCCGGTCCCCGGAGGGGTCGGTCCAATGACCATAACGATGCTTCTTTACAACACTGTAGATTCCGCAGCGAAGAGTAACCGGTAGCAAGACTCCTGGCTTTTCGTGTTTCCCGACCCTGTTTAACTGTCCTGAACCTTTATTTCATATCATCTTCCCGGGCAATTTATGATCATCAGCCAGCAAAAGCCTTTCGAGACGATACTCACTGCACTTGGTGACAGCCGTTCAGTATTTATCGTAGGTTGTGCCAAATGCGCAACTGTCTGTAAATCAGGCGGAGAGGAAGAGGTTTGGCAGATGCAGGAGGCGCTCACATCTGCAGGGCGTGAGGTTACCGGCTCCATAATCATAGACGAGGCCTGCCATATGCTCAGGGTCAGTCGTGATCTCAGGAGCAAGCAG
>JBGQLM010000139.1:0-11190 GCA_041500085.1 Geobacteraceae bacterium | reverse complement strand
CTCTGGGGGATGGGCATCATATCCGGGCTGTTATTGCTGCTACCGCTTCGCGACATCTGTTCCTCCTTTCAGATCAAGGACCTGATCAGGTTAATTACACCGCCCCCATAGGCCACGACCGCCGCCAGGAAGAGGCAGATTGCGGCCAGCGTCGGGTTTCTCTGTCTCACCCCGACCCAGAAAGCCAAAAGGATGAGTGCGATAAAAAAGAATCTTCCCCAGAAGCCGTACAGGCCCGTGGCAAACAGCTTCTGCCAGAATCCCGTGTAGTCTGCCGCCCTCATGTAATGGAGCGGGTTCAGTTTTTCGATTGGCATGGTGTTTTTCCTCAAAAAATCGGATAAAGTTTGGCCCGGACCCGGCTCTTTTCTTTGAGGCCGAAGTACCGGGAATCGTAACTGTCCTTGTGCTCGCCCATGACGAACATGAAGCCCCTGGGGATCTTCCCGTTGAAAGCGAAGCTGTCCACCTTCTCCCCCTTGAGCGAATAATCCTTCGCAACGCCCAGGAACTCGCCGTTGCAGAAAAACCGCTTCTCCGCATCCACGGTCAGGGTATCCCCTTCATCACACCCGATGATCTTGAAGATATTCGGGTGTTCCGGTTTCCCGACCTTTCTGGCAAGCTCCGCATCCTCGAAAAAGACATAATCCCCCCGCCCGACATGTTGCGGATTCCTGCTTACCCAAAAGATCCGATGAGCCAGAGATGGGGTGAGGCTGATGCCGATATGGCGCGGGATCACCGTTCCCGCCACTACCACGGCCAGGATGATGAAAAACAGCCGCCAGTTATTGTTCCTGAGTTGCCTGATTCCCCTGGAGAGAACGTCTGAGCAGTTCGTCATATTGTTTCAGCTCTTCCTCGTGACCCAATTTAAAGACTTCGGCGTTGCGAATGGCCGTATCAGCCATGATGACCACCCTGTTTTTCGGGATGCTGTTCATCACCAGCTCCAACCTGTCGAACGTCTTCCGCAGGTCCTCGTCGTTGATTTTTCCGTCCTTGTACTTGTACCTCTGGAGAGTGATGTACCCTTTCATGTCCACGGCCACGATCTTCTGCGCCAGCCAGTGGTCGTATACGAACAGGGTGGCAGCCGAAGAGACAACCGATATGAGCAGGCATACGGCAATGCCGGGCAACGGAATCCCCGGCTTTCCCTTCGGTTCCGGTGTCGTCGTTTGCTCCAATGTAGAAAGCGCTGTCTGTGAAATTTCTTGTTCATGCTCTGCCACGTTTTCCCCTCTCTATGCTTTTTGTCCTGCGCCCGGAAACGTAAAGACGTAGATAATTCATTCTTACCTACCCCCTGCAGCAAGTAGTTCCTTGAGCGAAGATGCCCCGCTCTCCCTTTGAATTGCCTGCAGGATATATTCAAGTGATGCATCACCATATAAGGAATAACTATCGCTAATATCAGTATTTCTGATATCGCCTTCGCTCAAGCCCGGATTCTCCGCTCTCACCCCTCTGGCAAAGACAACGGCGGGCACCCGGTCGATTGAGTACCGCCGATAAAGAAGCGGATCGACGACGAGGTTTGCCGGGAGCATGCCGCATTCAGTCTCTGCCGGAGAACATAACGGTTCCTTTTTCAGGGCGTCGGCCACAAAGCGGATGGTCGGCTGAATCCCGCTCATGCCGTTGACGAATCCCCTCATCACCATCACGATCCGCGGGTCTCCCAGACGGGCCAAGGAAGAGACATAGTTCCGCACCGTCTGCAACGGCATGGAAGAGGAGACGAAGATATATACCCTCTCCGACTCGGCCAGCCTCGCCTTCCCCTCCCCTTTCACGCCGTCCGGGTAGAACCTGGCATAGCTTTCCCCGAAAACCTCCGCTTTGATCCTTTCCGTCTCGCTCCTGATACGTCCCTGGAATTCATCCGAGCGATAGTAGGCATCGAGCGTTCCGGCAACCGCTTTCATCTCCTTCTCATGACTGTTCTTCGGCAGCGGCAGCGTCCCGGCCAGCCGGTCCGCCTGCGCCAGGGTAGCCGCAACATCCGGTACGCTCATCTCCTCCACCCGGACCTCTTGCCAGAAATTCCCATCCACCATGACCTTCAGCGTCTGCCGCTCCGTCTGGACGAACGCCCGGCCCGGTTGCCCACCGCATACGCCGGCCCTCTTCAGATAGACAGTTTCACCTGCCACCTTCTCCGGGACGTAACAGGCGTCCGGAGTGGCGATGTACCCGGACTTCCCGGCAGCAAACGCAGCCGGAGGCGCCGCAAACAGCAGACAAACGATCAGTTGAGCCCGTAGCCTACGCAACACACCCTCCTTCTGGTCATCGACCAGAGAAAATTGTCCGGAGAATTCGAACCTGCCCCCCAGGGCGGGTTCTTGTTGGCACCCCAGATCAGTGATGGCCTGCCGATCGGATTGCAGGTTGAGCCGCGCACCGGCTTGACGATCTGCAAGCGATAGTTGCTCTTCACGAGTATCGGGGTGATGACCCCGCCTGAGGAGCACTTGTTGATGCCGGTGTCAAACAGGAGCGACTCCCGTCCCAGCTTGAAGAGCATCCGCGCAGCAAGCCCGGCATTGACGCTCAACGGATCGCTGGAACTCACGCTCCCGGTAATGGGATAGAATGACCCCCATGACCCCATGCACCAGAACAGGGGATCAATGGGGTTGCTAACAGTGGCTGCCACGCTGTCCGCGACGCAGGCAATCTGGGAAACGGGATTGCCGAACAACAGCGCTTCCGGGTTGATGATGAAGGAAAGACTGTCGTCATTCCACATGGGGTCCACCTCGGTCATGTAGGCGAGATCGAAACCGGTCTGCTCGGCGCAGGGGAAATCCATGAAAAGATTCAGAATCGACCAGGCCGGGAAGATGTAGTAGTGCGCCTGCTGAAACGAATATTCGTTATCGTTGTGGCCGCCCCCCCTGGACGTCCCGGAGGAGAACCCGGGCTTCGGGTTATCCATTCCGGTACCCAAGATGGGGAAACAGTAAGGATCCTTTACCGTCTCGATCATCCGCGCATGTTCCCAGAAAGCCACCGAGAGCCCCACTATGATCCCCTGCTTGCTGTCCGGGCAGACGCAGGTGGGTGTGGTGACATTCCCCGGTGCGGACTCCTGGCCGTTTCCATAGGAAACACTGCCGATCTGCGCCGGAAACATGCACTGCCAGCAGATATCCGTCACTGGGTTAATCGCCGTCCCCTTACAGGCTGACCCGGCATGGGCGGTTGCGCTGACCAGCAAGAGTGCCGACAGAACAACGCTGCTCGTGAAGCGCTTCCTTATCATTCCAGGTTCCTCCCGCCGGCAGGCAAGACCCCGGCTTTATTGTTTAGCGCCTTCCGCGGCACCGCCACCTCCCTCACTACCATTTCTCTCCCCTCCTGCTTGACGACCGAGGGGACCGCTGCCAACTGCAGACGCTCCACGAGCTGTGAGTCCGCGTAGAACAGGGAAACATTGAGCTTCTTCCCCAGACGGCCATAGCGCCCCTCGGTGAGGAGCAGCATCACGTCAAGACGATTCTTGTACTCCGATGCGGCAAACCACTTCACCTGCTCCGGATCGTTCCCATTGATGATGACCAGGGTCTTGGCAAAGGCAACGTAATCGAGAGGGTTGAAGGTATAGCCTTTCGGATAGAGGATCCCCCCCTTGCCATCCGGAACGTCCATCTGCAGGGTGTAGGTCATATCCGCTGAAAACGTTCGGTCCCGCCCGGCACGGGGAAGAGTGATCCGGTCCTGTGGACCGTCATAATCCTCGACCGCTTTCCGTTGCATGACCTTCTCCCAGTCAACCCCCTTTGCCCGTTCCTCGATCTCGGCAAGAGCATCCTTCTCCGCTATTTCGTAGGTAGTTCCGACGCTACCCAAGCTCTTCGCATGTGAGCAAGTTGCAGCGAGAACGGCAAGCAGCGCCAGGACAAGTCTTCTCATCACTTCCCTCCCGAAGTTGCCTGGAAATGCTGCTTCACCTTGTTCTGGATCGACGTCTGCGCCCCCTGAATCTTCGTGCCCAGATCTTTCTGGATGTCTTCGAAGTATTCCGAAAGGTCGATCCGGGAGAAGTCCAGACTCTGGAATTCATCCGGGGTGAAGCCGCGGCATTCAGGGGCGCCCGGAGTACCCCAACCCCCGTCCGCGCCGAACGACACCAGCTGCGGCCGTCCCTGCTCGTGGATGATCCGCGCCATCTTGGTATTGAAGCAGCAATAGCTTTTCGCTTTCTGAACACAGCCCACCGCAACCCATTTTTTCTCGCAGTAATCGCCGACGTAGTGGCAATCCGTGGCAGCTGCCTGCATGCCGGTCTGGATATCCGCCTGATCGCAGCCGCTTCCGTAAAGGAGCCTCATCACCACCATCACGACGACGGCAACAACAATAGTTGTCGGGTTTAGCAGGGCGCCGACATACTCGGTAATCCCGGCTGTAACAGCCTCCGCCCCGGTTGCCCCGCTTGCCATCGCGCCATAAGCACCGGTGGCACTGGCTCCGGACAGCGTCGCCGTTGAACCGGACGCGGTTACTACGGTCATCGAGCTGATCGCGCCGGATGCGGTCGTGGAAACACTGGTGATCTCCGCGGTCCCCGCGGCAAGCGCATTTCCATAGTAGGCAACCTGGCCCAGTTCGTAGGCCGTCTGGATACCGTTGGACACCGTGGAAATATTGCTTCCCATGTCGTCCGAGCCAACTTTGTCGCTTTTGCAGCAATTGTTGGTATATCCGACGGTGTACCCCGACGGCCGGCAGCGGGAAGCTTTGCCGTTGAAGATATAGAGCTGGTCAAGACAGTTGCCGTCCTGGTCCCGCTGGCCATCGTTCTGCAGCATCGACTCGTCCATGGTCGTATTCTGCTCGGTGCCGGCCGCCCCGGCGATGAAGCACTGGTTGGGAGAGCACTGCATAGTCCCCTGGTTGTCCATGCACGGATACTGGGCCCCCAGGGGGCAGGTGTTCAATCCGAGAAAACAGCCGTGGACCGTCGGGTTGTAGATGCCGTCACCGGTGCAGATCGGCACAGCTTCGCATTTTTCAATAGGGAGGCCGTTATAGGTAGTGCCCGCCGGACAGGCGTGCTGGGCGTCCGAGACGCACTCATCGAGGGTGGATGAATAGGCTGCCGTGTTGCTCAGCGCATAACCACCGTCAATCGGGCAAACTATTTGCCGGGTGCACTTTCCTTGCGCCGATGACCAGCCATAGGTATCGCAATTTCTGGTGACCGTTGCCCGGCATTCGTTGGCTGTGGCGTCGTAGGCTCCCTGGCTGCAGACAGGCGGGGAGTAACAGACCTGGGCCGTACCGTCCCAGATCCAGGAACCGCAGTTCGCGGTGGCTGACGCTTCGCATTTGTCCGTAGCGGCGTTGAGCGTTCCGCCGGAACAGACTGCTGCCTGATAGCACTTGTCCACGGCGGGATCGAGAGCAAGCGGAGAGCTGCAGACATTGGAGCCGCCATCGCAGAGGTCGAGGGAAGCGTTGTAGCTACCCCCGGCAGTGCAGGAAGGTGCGGTTTGGCAGGTGGTTCCGTTCAGCACGTATCCGGAGGGACAGGTGAGCGCATACGACTGCTGGCAGACGTCGAGGGAGC
The DNA here is from genome assembly GCA_041500085.1 of Geobacteraceae bacterium. Taxonomy (GTDB): domain Bacteria; phylum Desulfobacterota; class Desulfuromonadia; order Geobacterales; family DSM-12255; genus VEOV01. Next base: position 5,603 of record JBGQLM010000139.1, on the reverse strand, counting down.
CGTTCAACGACCCTGAGCCGCAATTGGCAGTCTGGTAGCACTGGCCATACGTGGCGCTGTAGGAGTAACCGTTCGGGCAGGCGTATGAAGCGGCGTAAGTACAGTAGTCGATGGAGCCATTAAGCGCGCCACCGCTGCTGCATTGAGCCGGTACCACGCAACTGCTTCCCGACAGGGAGTATCCACTCGGGCATCCGGTTACAGCAGCCTGGTAGCATCTGTCTGATGCCGTATCAAGGAGACCGTTCGTGCAGGCGGCGGCTGACGCGCATTTGTTGCTCGGCGCGTCGTAGAGCATGCCGGAGGGACAAATGGCCGTATATGAGGCGTAGCAGAGATGGGTGCTATAATCGAATGTCCCGCTGGTACAGGTGGGGTTGATTTGCGAGGTGGTTACGCACTGAGTGCCCTGCAGAGTCCCGCCGGAAGGACACGAGTAGGACGTAGAGCACGAAGGAGAAGCGGGAAACCAGACAATCAAACTTCCATATCTGGCTTGGGAATCAAGCAGGCATTGCTCGCAATCGGCTCCGGCACAAGACGGAAGATTCGCGGGGTATTGGCCTGGACCGGCATACGGCACATTGTCCCAATCCCCCTCGCATGAACAACTCCCCGACGAGGCCGCCGGATAACTTGCCAGCGTCTCGCACTTGTTCGTGATCGTATTGAACGTGCCGGCAGCACATTCCGGCGTTTTTTCACACCTGTCTCCAACCGGATTATAGGAGTAACCGGCCGGGCAGCCCTTGGTGAAGTCCAGCAAACACATATTGTAGACACTGTTGTACGTCCCCTGAGAGCAGACCGGCATTTTCTCGCACCGGCCCTTTCCGCTGTTGTAGGTGTAGGATGGGTCGGAACATGTGTAGTTGGGGGTTGCTTCACAGCGATTATTCACTGCACTGTATGTCCCGCCCACACAGACCGGATTGGCGATGCAGGTTCCGTAAGCCGCGTTGTACGAGTAACCGGATGGGCAGGTAGTCCCGGTAGAGGGCGTCAGACAAAAATTATTGGTGACGTCGTAGCTGCCGGGGGCTCCACATGATGGCGCCTGCTCACAAAGTCCCCTTGCTGCACTGTAATTCCACCCCGAAGGACAGGATATGGAGACATTCACCTCACACTTGTCGGAAGCACCATTGAGCACACCACCGCCTGCACAGACCGCCGACGTAACGCATTTGTCGAGGACAGCATTGTAGGTGTAGCCGGAGGGACAACTCCCGACGCCGGTTTCGCAACGGTCCCGCGTGGCGTTGTACGTTGTCCCGGCAGGACAGTAAGGAGCAGCTTCACATTTTGCGGTGACGGCGTTGTAGTTGAACCCGGCAGGACAGTCCCATGCCGGCGGCTTCTCGCACCTGTCCCGGAGTGCGTAGAATGCCGCCCCCGGGCCGCAACTGACCACCATCCTGCAGATGTCCCCGGAAGAATCATAGCTGTAACCGGTTGGACACTGGTTCAGCACCAGCTTTTCGCACTGATCGGTGACCGGGTTGAATGTTCCGCCATCCGGGCAGCTGACCTGCTCCATGCATTTGTCTATCGAGGGGTCGTAGCTATAACCGGGGCCGCACGTGACCGTAGCTGCCGCCTGACACATATCCCGCGCCGTGTTCAAGGTGGAACCGGCCGGGCAGACCGGCTCGGAATAGCTCTCCACGCAGTTGACCGCCCCCACGGGACATAATAGACCCTGGGTCGTCTGGGTACAGTTGGCGACCTCTCCCTGGTCAGCGGCATCGCCGTTGCCGTTCAGGTCCTGACCGCATACCGGCTTTGTAACATCCGGACCTGCCGATCCGGATGGCGGAGGCGGAGGCGGGATGCTTCCGGGCTGTGGTGGCGTAATGGAAACGGCACAATCGAGTTTGCCGTCAAACTGTATGATTTGGGCGCTCCTTGCCCCGTCGAGACCGCTTGTCCATTTGCCGTCCGCGCCCATGACGACCGCCTGCGGGTTCTGGCCGGTGTAAACGGGAGAAGCCCAATTGGCATAGGAAAGGTCGGTCCCGTCCAGGGCGGTGAACCCGCCGGAACCATATTCCTTCCAGGCATCGATGTAGGTGCTCCGGGATGTGGTAGCGGTCCCAAGGTATTTGCCGAACTGCTTCAGAATGAATTGCCGGGTGTCGGCGCTGTCGATCCGTACCGGCGTAGCCGCCCCGTACTGGCCGAGGGAGAGGAGGTTCTTCAGCGAACCGGTGCTGTCACCGGTCATCGTATAGGCACGGGTGATGTTGGCCGAAAAGTCGAAGAAGCTTTCCGCGGCCGACGTACCGCCTGTCGCCGCCGACTTGGCAACGGCGTAGGTCTTGCCGTTGTACTCCTTGAAGGAGACCAGGGCGTCACTGTAGCGGATGGACGTGTTCGGATTGATGGTGTCCTGGCAACTGACGACCGCCGATGCCGTCTGCGGGATGCCGGTCAAGGTCAGGATCAGAGCTGAATAGATGACGGAGTAAATGAGCCGAAAGATCATGCTGTCTTACCTCGAACCTACAAAGGTTTCTTGTTGCCGGTGGTGCAGATGGCGTCTTTTCCCGCAACCCGGAGCGTCTGGATGATCGTTGCCGCCTCGGCGAACTCGTTGAGGCACTGGCACTCCTTGACAACCTCTTCGCCTGTGCCTGCGGGACAGCGGCTGTTCTGGTCGCACACCCTGTAGAAGAAGTCATAGGAGGTGGCAGGGTTGCGCATCTTCGTAACGTCGCCCGTAACTGTGACCTGGGTGTCGTTCTTGGGGAGTCTGGTCTTGCAGGCCTGTTCACAGGGAGATGACGGATCACGGGCGGGAAGAGCGATACTGCCGCTTGTGGCGGTCCAGCCGCCGGCGGTAAGCACCTTGTCCTGAAAATCGAGGCTGCTGGTATTATCCGTGGCGGAGGTGACAACCGTGCCGAATCTGGTCCCGATCGCGGAGAAGTCATACGCCTGGCTGCCGCAGAGATAGGTGCGTTTCTTCTGCCACCATTCGCGGCAGATGGTATTGGTCCCGACCTCTCCCGTGTAATTCCTGCAGCTGGGGAGAGGGGTCAGACCCGTGGAGTTGAAATTGGAGAAAGTCCGAACCCCGTCCACTGTCTCGCTTTGCAGCCGGCAGGTGGAGTCGTTTTCAAGGGTGCTGCACTGATCGTCCACCCCCTCGGTATACCGGTCCTCTTTGAACTGGAAGTAGTAGCTCCACTCGAACGTCAGGAACTGGACTCCATTAGCGGGACATGTCGTGCTGGTCTGGACGGGCCTATCGAAGCCATTGACTATTCCGTCCACCGACCCGGAGCCGAGGGAACAGCCCGAGCCATTGATAGTGGAAAGGGACAGGTTCGCCTGCATCATCTTTTCCAGCCTGTTCGGGTCCGATTGTGGTGGCAGAACTATCTCCCTGAAGGTGTGCCAGCCATTGCTGTCAGGAGTTCCGTTGAGACAGCCTCCATGGTGGGGATCAAGCAAACCTTGCGGGCCTGTATCCATAAATTGCAGTTTGTACTCCAACTCACTGACCTTATGGAACTGGATGAAAAGGAGATGATCGGTGTACGCCTGACTGCTTCCCGAATCGCTGATCGTCCGGGTAGTGGTCTGCACAGAACTGTTTCGCGTTAGGGTGCAGGAACTCGTCTTCCCGCTCGCCTGGGCGGCGGCTCCGGAGTTGGAGATCAGGTAGTAGAGACTCTGGGGATCGCTGGACTGGGCCATGGCAGCATTGTCCCTTGCGCTGGTAAGCCCCACCCAGTTGTTGTAGTAACCGGAGAGAGTACTGACCGTTGCCGAGGAGGCCAGGGAACTAATGGAACTGGCGCCGGTCGTTGTACTCCCGGTTACCCGGCCGAAGTAGTCGATAGTCGTCAGGTCGTAACTGACGTTGGTGATGGTAAGCGCCGTATTGCCGTTATGAATGGCATTGACGATCCCACCACCCAGATTCTGGAGGATCACCGAACTGTTCGACCAGACGAGATTGCTGCCGCAGCTGTTGTTGATGCAGTAGCAGCCGCCGAGGTCGGTAATCGACACATCAGCATCCGCAATCCTCCCGTCAGGACCGGCAGACCATCTGAAATACCGGCAATAATTCCATGTTCCCGGATCACAGGCGATGTAGCCGTTGCCGCAGACACCGGAAACCGGTCTCGGCAAAGTGTAGACATAATCGATCGCGCCATCGGTATCGAGGTCCTGGCTGATTATCACTTTTTGCAGATCGCCGCTGCCGGCTGGCTGGATGAAGACATCCAGGAATTTTGCCGATGCGGGCGCCGTAAGATTTGCCTGAAAGCGCTCTGAACCGTCCACCGTCTGCATCAGATTCGTCGGGCTAGTCATCGGCTGAGAGATATTCCGGTTCGCCGAATCCCGGCTCCCGAATTGAGTAAGCGCCGATTGCGCCGAAGACGATCCGGCCGCTTTACCGTCTTCATAGGTTCCGGCCAAGGAGCTCCCGGCCAGAGCAGTAATGATGAGGCTAGTTGCTGCGATATTTTCTGACCATCTCACGGATTGCATCCTCATAACTCATCCCCGCATGCACCATCATGTCTATTTCAGCGATCTCCTCGCCGTCAGAGGTGAAGGCATAGTACGAAAAAGGATCGACTGTGAGCCTGCCGACACCGATCCCCAGCGGCGTGTCCATGAATATCTCGGAATATTTCGGTTTCAGGCTCTTCGTCGACTTCAGGATCTGCATGGTGAAGTCGTCATAGTCCAGTACCCCCTGGTTTTTTGCCTCCTCGAACGCCGGCGACTCCAGGTAGAACTTGAAGGCCGAGTTTTCCCTGATGACGTTGCCGACCGCCCCGAACCTGAGGGTGTCCAGGACCGACTGCAGGCAGATGGTGAAGGAGCCGTGGTACTTGCGCGCCCTCCGGTACCCCTCCTCGATGACCTGTTTGAGGGTGGAGCTTTCGCCCAGGAACTGCCACGCCTCGTCGAAACAGACCAGGCGCCGGTCGGACCGGTCGGATAGGTACAGGTCCATGGTGACGGCATTGATCACCTGAAGAGTGACGACCTTGAAGAGTGCTTTCTTCGGCAAAAGGTGTTCGAGCTCCAAGACCACGAAATCATCGTTGGAGATGTCGAAAGTGCTCCTGCCGTTGAAGAACCTCCCGAAGACGCCGTTGCTTCTGAAGTCGGCCAGGTTGAAGGCAAGTCGCGTTGCCGCCTCCCTGATCTCGCCACCTGCGGACGAGTAGCTGTCGAAGTTGGCCAGGTATTCGTGGACCGTATCGATGCAGGCGGACGGCCCTTCTTGGTCCCACGCCCACCGGACAGCCTGCGTGATCAGGGTCATCTCCGTTTCGCTGGGACTGTTGTTTCCTGACGAAAAGATCATCTGCGCCACGATCGGCGCAATGGTGGGGATGTCGTGTTCCACCTCGACTATGTGAGTGAACGGATTGAGACAGACCTGCGATTCTTCCGAGAAGTCGAGATAACGGGCACCGCAGAGGGTGGTCATCTTCTTGTAACTCCCCCCGATGTCGATCACCCTTATCTTGGCGTTCATGGCGTAGTAGTTGAAAAGGAGGTAGTTGAGAAAAAAGCTCTTGCCGCCCCCTGAAGTCCCGCAGATGAGGGCGTTATGGTTGTTG
>JBGQLM010000138.1:0-11216 GCA_041500085.1 Geobacteraceae bacterium | reverse complement strand
GGCAAGATCAAGCGCGGCTGCGCATTTACCAGCCACATTCTTACCAGCAAGACCCGCAAGTGCAAGCGTAACCTCCGTCAGGGCGGGCTGGTTGCAGCTGCCGATGCCAAGAATATTGCCAAACTCATTCCGTATATGTAAAACCCGTGAAGGGTGAAAAGTGAATGGTTAAGCCATCGAGTTCCGGCCACATTTCACTATTCACATTTCACGTTTCACCGATTTGCTGTGAACCGTGAGGAAATCGTCTCCCCTTGCGGATCCGGCGAAATACACAACAAAGGAGTAGTTCATGCCAAGAGTTAAACGAGGATTTAAAGCGAGACAGAGAAGAAACAAGGTACTGAAGCTGGCAAAGGGTTACCGTGGTGCCCGGAGCAAACTTTTCAGGAGTGCTACCGAGGCTGTGGATCGCGCCCTGAATTATGCTTTTCGTGACCGTCGTGTGAAAAAGCGCGATTTCCGTGCTCTCTGGATCGTCCGTATCAATGCTGCAGCCCGGATCAACGGTGTCACCTACAGCAAGCTTATTCACGGCCTGAAACTGGCCAAGGTCGAGATTGACCGCAAGGTCCTGGCCGATCTTGCCGTATCGGATCCGTCAGGTTTCGCTCAGGTTGCAGGTCTGGCCAAAGCGGGCGCATAGTCTTACATAGAGGCAGATAAAAGAAATGGAATGTCACGCATTCCATTTCTTTTTTTTTAAGAGGATGGCAATTCTCTGCCATTATCGACAGCACCTTCGTTAAGGATACGGTATGAAAGATCAGTTGGTAAAGCTGCAGGAGCTTGCGCTGTCAGAGCTTGCAGGTGTCGTCAGTGAAGAGGAGCTTCAATCCCTCAAGGTAAGGTTTCTCGGCAAGAAGGGCGAGCTTACCGCGATAATGAAGGGGATCGGCTCGCTCACTCCTGAAGAGAGGCCGCTTATCGGACAGGTAGTAAACTCGGTCCGGGACAGGCTTGAAGCCGCTTTCGAAGAAAGGTCCCTCTCTCTCAAGGAAAAGCTCAAGAAGGATAAGCTCAAAAACGAGAAGCTGGATGTGACTCTCCCGGGGCGAAGGAGTCCGATGGGAACTAAGCATCCTGTCACCCTGGTCATAGAGGAGATATCAGATATCTTCGCGGGACTAGGATTCCTGGTTGCGGAAGGACCTGAAATTGAGCTCGATTACTACAATTTCGAAGCCCTTAACTTTCCGAAGGACCACCCTGCACGAGATATGCAGGACACCTTTTTTGTTCAGGACAATCTTCTTCTCAGGACCCATACCTCACCGGTACAGATCCGTACCATGCTGAATCAGAAGCCTCCGGTTAGAATCATCGCGCCGGGGACGGTCTATCGGTGCGATTATGATGCCACACACTCACCGATGTTTCATCAGATTGAAGGTCTTATGGTCGACAAAGGGGTAACCTTCGGTGATCTGAAGGGGATACTCACAATCTTTACGAACCAGATGTTCGGCAGCGACATTGGCGTGAGGCTGAGGCCGAGTTTCTTCCCGTTCACCGAGCCGAGTGCTGAGGTGGACATAGCCTGCGTGATCTGCCGGGGCAAGGGGTGCAGGGTCTGCAAGAACTCCGGCTGGCTCGAAATACTCGGTGCCGGGATGGTGGATCCCGAAGTGTTCAGGCATGTCGACTATGATTCGGAGCAGATCAGCGGTTTTGCTTTCGGTATGGGAATCGAGCGGGTTGCAATGCTCAAATACGGGATAAACGACATGCGGCTCCTCTTTGAAAATGACGTCAGGTTCCTGTCGCAGTTTTAAAGTCACACATTAACTCAATAAATATAAGTACCCGGAACATAAGCTAATGAAAGTTACCTATAACTGGCTCAAGGAATTCGTAGATTTTGATCTTGCTCCTGCAGAACTGGCTCACCTGCTTACCATGCTGGGTCTGGAAGTGGACTCGATGGAGCATGCGGGAGAGGGGTTAGATGATGTCATCGTTGCCCTTGTCGAAGAGCGTGGCCAGCACCCGAACGCGGACAAACTATCACTCTGCAGGGTGAACAACGGCAAGGAGATTATCACCGTCGTCTGCGGTGCCCAGAATTTCAAGTCCGGTGACAAGGTTGCACTTGCCCAGATAGGGTCAACGTTGCCGGGCGACTTCAAAATCAAGAGATCGAAGATCAGGGGCGAAGAGTCATGCGGAATGCTCTGCTCGGAAAGGGAGCTCGGACTTGCCGACGAATCAGCCGGCATCATGGTGCTTTCTCCAGAGCTGGAGCTTGGCATCCCTCTGTTCGAGGCTCTCGGCCTCAAGGATACTGTTTTCGAGATCGGGCTGACACCGAATAGAGCTGACTGCCTCAGCGTTATCGGCATCGCCAGAGAGATCGCGGCCAAGCTCGGGAAAAAGCTTCGGTATTCGATTCCAGCTCTTTCCGAGAACGGAGCTGACATCTCATCGATCGCCTCTGTGGAGATTCTCGATCCGGACCTCTGCCCGAGATATACCGCCCGCTACATTTCCGGGTGCAGGATAGCTCCGTCTCCTCAGTGGCTTGTCAACAGACTCAAGGCGGTCGGTCAGCGTTCTATAAACAACGTGGTTGATATCACCAATTATGTCCTCATGGAGTATGGCCATCCGCTGCATGCCTTCGACTTCAGGGAGCTGGCAGGAGGGAAGATCATCGTCAGGAGAGCTTCTGACGGAGAGACGTTCAAGACCCTCGACGGGCAGGAGAGAATCCTCAACTCCTCTGACCTTACCATCAGGGATGCGGAGCGCGCTGTTGCCCTTGCGGGAATTATGGGTGGAGAAAACTCGGAGATCGCCGCTGACACCTCTAACATCCTACTTGAAAGTGCCTACTTTAATCCCTCTGCCATTCGCCTTACCAGCAAACGGCTCGGGCTCCATACCGAATCTTCACACCGCTTCGAGCGCGGGACCGATCTCAATATTCTTACTACTGCCCTGGACAGAGCCGCTGCCCTGATTGCCGATCTTTCCGGAGGGGCGGTTGCAAAGGGTGTCCTTGATGTCTTTCCCGCTCCGCGGGCTGACAGAAGGATTTCCGTCAGGGTCTCCAGGGTGAACGAGATTCTGGGGTTATCCCTTGATGAAAAGACAATCGCCGGCATATTCACAAGTCTTGAGTTCAAGGTCGAGTCTGCCGGCTCCGGAACTCTGTGGGTCGACATACCATCCTTCCGTGTTGATATCGAACGGGAAATCGATCTGGTCGAAGAGGTGGCAAGATTGCACGGATTCGAGAATATTCCGATGACCATGCCGGTCGCCGAGGTCATTTCCGACCGTATCCCGCGTTCCCAGGCCCTGGAGCGCGAGGTAAAGAATCTCCTTGCTCTTGAGGGGTTCAATGAGGTCATCAACTTCAGCTTTGCTTCCTATAATGATATCCGCAAGTTGAATCTGCTTGAGTCGGACAGGAGAAGTTCTGCCGTATCCCTGCTCAATCCACTGGTGGATGAACATGCCGTGATGCGCACCACTCTTCTGCCGGCACTCCTGCAGACCACAGCCAGAAACTTCAGCCTGCGCAACTTAAACCTGAGGCTTTTCGAAATGAGAAGGGTTTACCTGGCAAAACCCGGTTCCGAGCTGCCCGATGAGCCGCTGCATGTTGCGGGTGTGCTGACAGGACTCAGGAATCCGGAAGGGTGGAATCAGTCCAGGGATCTGGTCGATTTTTACGATGCCAAGGGTCTGATCGAATCGATAAAGGTACTGTTCAAGCTCCCGGAGCTTACTTTCGTCCAGGGCGGTGTCGAGCCTTTCTATCATCCCGGCAAATCAGCGGCAATCCTCTGCCGTGACACCCTTCTGGGGACTCTGGGCGAGATCCATCCTGACGTGCAGGAAGCATTCGAGATCGACAAACCGGTACTCTACTTTGAACTCGATTTTGCCAGACTTCTCTCTCTAAGCTCCACAGTTCTGCCGGTTACACCGCCTTCAAGATTCCCTGACAGCTACCGGGATATTGCCATGCTGATCGATGCTGAGACCCCTTCATCTGCTGTGATGGAGTGCATCAAAGGAGTGAAGAGCGATAAGACCAGAAGTGTCGAGATATTCGATCTTTACACCGGCGACAGGATTCCTGAAGGCCAGAAGAGCCTGGCGGTAAGAGTTCGTTACGGATCATTCGACAGAACGTTGACCGATGATGAGGTCGGGAAGGTTCACGAGAAAATCGTCAATACACTGATTTCAACCCTTGGCATAGCTATTCGCTAGATTTGGACGAGTGATGGACTTTTTTGCATCCGGATAAAAATCGGTTGCCATAACAAAACCCGTGTGTTATATACGAATGCCGCTGTCTGGTAATTATACTACGGATAATCAACAACTTGAGGGTGCTATGACGAAGGCTGATATTGTAGAGAAGATTTACGAAAAAGTGGGTTTTTCGAAAAAAGAGTCCGCTGAACTAGTCGAACTGGTATTCGATATCATGAAAGACACCCTTGAAAGCAGCGACAAGATAAAAATAGCAGGTTTCGGCAATTTTGTTGTCAAAGCAAAAGCTGATCGTAGAGGAAGAAATCCACAGACAGGTGAAGAAATCACCATTTCTGCACGAAGAATCCTAACTTTCAAGCCCAGCCAGGTTCTCAAGGCTTCCATCAATAAATAGTGAGCCGGGATGGAGGAGCTGTGACTATGGCAGCTTCTGAAAAACTTTATTACAAGATCGGCGAAATTGCCGAGCTCCTTAACATTAACACCTCGGTGCTGAGATTCTGGGAAACGCAGTTCGAGAATCTCTCGCCCAGTAAGACCAGAGCCGGTCAGCGTATCTATTCAAGCCGTGACTTCGAACAGATCAAAGAGATTTACCGGCTGCTGTATGTACAGAAGCTGACGATAGCAGGAGCAAAAACAAGACTTTCTCTGAACCGTAAGGCAAAGACCACCGCCGAAGATGATCCGGCTGAACTTTTACAGACAGTTTGCCACGAATTGAGAGAGCTGAGAAAATTAATAGAATAGCAGGTATCAGGATATCGGTGCGTAGCGCAGCCTGGTAGCGCACTAGACTGGGGGTCTAGTGGTCGCAAGTTCGAATCTTGTCGCACCGACCATTAAATAAAGGGTTTACGGATTTTCCGTAAGCCCTTTTTTATTTGCCGGGCTCATGCTTTGTCAGCGGAAAGTTCCTGATCGGAATGTGGACGGCGCCTTGCTGGAAGAGCCGGCTCTGGAACAGGGTGAACTCTGTTACTGGAAAGGGCTTGTGGTCCACTGGCCGCTGCTGGTCCAGAAATACGCCGAGCTCCCTGGATGCGGGAATCTTGAGCCGGGCAAGGGTCAGGTGAGGAGCAAAGGGTCGTTCCTCCAGAGGAATGCCGCAGGCGAGCACGGTTTCGCGGACCATTGCCGCGAGACTTGTCAGGCTTGGTTCCGGATTCACCCCGACCCATACCACCCGGGGGCGATGACGATTGGGAAAACAGCCGGTTCCGGTCAGGCAGAGCTCGAATTCAGCTGCCTGTATCCGCATCAGTCCTGCGGTCAGTCGCCCTACAGTATCCTCGTCCACTTCCCCGAGAAAGGCCAGGGTCAGGTGAACTTGCTCCGGAGCTACCCAGCGAGCGCCCGGAATAGCGGTTCGCAGCTCTCCGAGCGCTTTTTTGTAGTGGTCAGGGAGCTCTATGGCAATAAAGAGCCGCATGGTATGCCATCCTTTTCAATTAGCCCGGATCCGGCAGTTGAGGGCTACCTGCATTCGAGCTGACGTGCTGTTTCTGTAATTCTAGGCTCATTTCGCTGCAGCAGATAAACTCGCCTTTCAGGCTCAGACAATATCTGCTGCTAACGCTTTATTTCGCCAAGAATTGCGACGAAACAGCCCTGAGGCTCTCATTACGGTAACCCTCAACTGCCGTGAAAGATATGAGTCTTGAAAAAGGTATAACACATTCACGGCATTCGGAAAGAGCGGTGAAAGGGTATGGACAAAAAATAGCGGGACACGCTGGATTCAGGAAAACGGGTGGTATACTTGACGACGAGTTAACACGGAGGATCTGACCATGTCGCTGCCTGCAAATTTGCGCAGAATATCACCAACTGTCTGGGAACTGCCTGTCAGCTACAAGGAGGGGATGCTGGTCCCGGCTCGCTTTATCGCTTCCGAGCAGCTCATGGGCGGCATGGAGGCCAGTGTCTTCGAACAGGCCGCCAATGTGGCCTGTCTTCCCGGAATCGTCAATTACTCATACTGCATGCCGGACGGCCATTCGGGGTACGGCTTCCCCATCGGCGGAGTGGCAGCCATGGACCCGGAGAGCGGCGTGATTTCGCCGGGCGGGATCGGCTTCGATATCAACTGCGGGATGCGGCTCTGCCTGACGACCCTGACTGAAGAGGAGGTGCGGCCGCGCATAGGCGAACTGGTCGACCAACTGTTCAACGCCATTCCGACCGGGGTCGGCTGCAGAGGATTCGTCAAGTGCTCGCGGAGCGAATTCCGCAAGGTGATCGAACAGGGCTCCCGCTGGTGCCTGCAGAAAGGCTATGCCTTGCCGGAGGACCTGGAGATGACCGAAGAGGGGGGATGCTTCGCCGGAGCCGATGCAGCGGCTTGCAGCGACAAGGCGATCGAGCGGGGGTACGACCAGATCGGCACCCTCGGCTCCGGCAACCACTACTGCGAGATCCAGATCGCCCGGCCGGAGAACATCTTCGACGAGAAAACCGCACGGGCCTTCGGCATCACCATCCCCAACCAGATAGTTATCATGTTCCACTGCGGCAGCAGGGGATTCGGCCATCAGGTGGCCACCGATTACCTCCAGTCCTTTCTGAAGGTGATGACCACAAAATACGGCATCAAGCTCCATGACCGGGAGCTGGCCTGCGCCCCGTTCCGTTCCCCCGAAGGGCAGGCCTACTTTGCGGCCATGAAGTGTGCAGCCAACATGGGTTTCGCCAACCGCCAGGTGATCCTTCACCGCATCCGCGAAGTATTCTCAAGGCTCTTCCGCCGCTCCCCAGAGGAGCTGGGAATGCGGATGGTCTATGACGTTTCCCACAACAACGCCAAGCTGGAAAAGCATCTGGTAGAGGGGAAGATGCGAACGCTGCTGGTGCACCGCAAGGGAGCGACCCGCTCGTTCGGACCGGGCATGCCTGGTCTTCCTGAATGTTACCGGGAAACCGGCCAGCCGGTCATCATTGGCGGCAGCATGGAGACCGGTTCCTACCTGCTGGCCGGGGAGGCAAGCGCTGCCCAGACCTTTTTTACCACGGCCCATGGCAGCGGCCGGACCATGAGCCGTCATCAGGCCAGAAAAATGGTCCAGGGGCGGAAGCTGCTGGACGACATGGAGCAGCGCGGAATACATGTCCGCACCGACTCTTATGGCGGATTGGCAGAGGAGGCCGGACTGGCCTACAAGGATATTGACGTCGTGACTGCCGCAACCGAGGCAGCCGGTCTCAGCAGAAGGGTCGTGAAACTTGTGCCGATCGGTAACATCAAGGGATAATTTCAAAAAAAGCAGTTAGCCACAGATAAATGCTGATAACTGCGGATACCCCCTGTAAATCCTGAAGAAATTGTTTTCACCCTTTGGGCCGGGTGTTTTCGTTTTTTGGTTTTGATTTATCCGTGTTTATCCTGTTCATCCCAGTTCCTAATGCTTTTTATAGGATAATCTATGCCGTATCGCTTTCATGGCGAGATATCGACCGCTGATGTGGCCTTCGAGGCCTGGGGGGAGACGCTGGAGGAGCTGTTCATCTCCGGTGCAGCCGCGCTGCTTGGTACCATGGCTAGCCCGGAGCAGGTGGAGCGGCTGCAGGAGCTTAACATCCGGCTTGAACAGACAGACCTGGATCTACTGTTCTTCTCGTTCCTGCAGGAGCTGATCTTTTACAAGGATGCCTGCCGGCTGCTGTTGCACGCCGACCAGGTGCAGATCACAGAGCGGGAAGGGGGCTTTACCCTGGAGGCTGCGGTCAGCGGCGAGCAGATCGATGTCGGTCGGCACCGCCTGCTGGTGGATGTCAAGGCGGTAACGATGCACCGTTTTAAGCTGCAGTTCGAGGATGACCTCTGGAAGGCGGTAGTGGTGCTGGATGTGTAGCAAAGGTCAGTGCAAGCTGTGTAATTACCGGGCGTGTCGTTGACTTATGATGTTAACTTCAATACAATGCGTAACCATGGAGACCATGTCTGAGCCGACAGCAGTTATTTCCCCCCGTGTTTTGAAATTATCACTTATCAAGAAGCTGTTCATCGGTTATGCCGCTCTGGCTTTCTTTACCTCGGCAGCCCTGCTTTGCTCTGTTGGCGGGATCTACTACCTGAACAAGACAGCCAGGGATATTGCCAATAACCACATGCCGGCTATCAGCGCCATCCCCAAGCTGCGTAACTCCCTCCTTGCCCAGGAGAGTTATACAGGTAAATATGCAATTCTGAAGAGTAATGAATTCAAAGAGCTTTTTTCCAAGAGGGAGAAGGAGTTCCTGCAAATTGCAGCCGTTCTGGACCGTTCGGGAGCTGCCGGGACGCTGACGCCCCTTAAAAAACTTTATGAGGAGTATCGCGCCGCAGCTGCAAAGCTGTTTGCCGGCGGAGCAGTCGATACCGCCCGTTTACGGGGGACGTCACTCAAGATTCTTGATGAACTGGACCGGCTGTATCTTGATCGCCAGCATGACCTGCAGGCTACACTTGAAGAGGCAAACCGGGAAGAACGATTTGTCGTGAGATTGACGTTTTTTCTTGCCCTGGTAGGGTTCATTCTGGCGCTTTTTATTGCCATTTTCTATACCTACCGTACCTTTGCCGGTGTCAGGAGGTTGCAACGTGCAACACAGCGGATTGCCGCAGGCGATTTCGATTACGATCCGCAAATCCCGCCGGGAGACGAGATCGGCGATCTGGCCGCCGATTTTGTCCGTATGGCTGCGAGGCTCAAGGATCTGGAGCAGATTAGCCTCGATGCCAGCCCGTTGACCCGCCTTCCCGGAAATATTGCCATAGAGCGGGAGATCAACCGGCGCCTGCAGGAGGGTAACCGGTTTGCGCTCTGTTATGCCGACCTGGACAATTTCAAATCCTTTACCGACCATTATGGCTATATCAAGGGGAGCGAACTGATCAGGCTGAGCGGTGAGATAATTTACGAGGTGGTCAATACCCATGCCGGCAGTGATGCTTTTGTTGGGCATGTGGGTGGTGATGATTTCGTGGCTGTTATCGCTGCCGACAAGGCTGATGCTGTTTGCACAGCGATCCTGGAGCGCTTCGATGCAGAAGTCGTCAAGCATTACACCCCTGAGGACCTTGCCAGGGGGGGGATAGAGGGGACGGATCGTTACGGAACCGAGCGCTTTTTCCCGATAATGACAATCTCTATTGCTGTTATTATCAATGAAGCCGGAGAGTATTCAAATGCCGTTGAGATCGCAAAGACGGCTGCCGAAATCAAGGACTTTGCCAAGGAGAAGCCGGGGAGCAACTATTTGATCAACCGGCGCAGGAAAATACGATGAAAAGAATCGCTCTGCTACTGCTGCTTGTCTATGTTAACGGCTGTGCTCTCCTGAAAACGGATGAGGGCATGCGCCATTTACACCAGCCAGCGGATCTAGCCCAGGCAACGGCGCTGCTGGAGGCGGGCGATAGAGCGGGGGCAACCGTGGCGTTTGCCGCCATCAGCGACAGCAGCAAGGTGCCGGGCGTTACCGATGAAGCACTGTTCCAGCTGGCGCTGTTGTCGTTGCACCCGGCAACTGATAAGGAAGGTAACGCTCAGGCGCTTCAGCTGCTGAAAAGGCTGAAAAAGGAGTATCCTGACAGCCGTTGGACAGTTCAGTCGGGGCAGTTGGCGGATATGCTGGCCGGGGTTGAGGAACTGCGGCGCCAGAACAGAAGCCTGAAAAAGAATAACCAGTCGCTGGTCAACGAGGTCAACGAACTGAACCGGAACATAAAACAGCTGAAAAAGCTCGACCAGGACCTGGAGAAAGCGCGCCACTGACGTTCACGGTCGGCTATCTTCCAGTGCAGTCACTCCTGCCCTTCATGCCTTGTCCACACCCGCCGGTTTTTATTATAACCCATCATTTGTCTGGTGATTCCGGCAAAAAGTCTGACAGATAGCTTTCCATATAATGTCGCAGAAGAGTGACTGTATTCTGATCCATTCCAATGAATTTCACTCCTGCACCCATAGGCATTTCCTGACAATGTCCCTTTGTCTGATAAATTACCTCTCCCTTGAGGGTAATTGGAGCTAACAGGCCTGGTAATGGCAGCTCAATATCTATTTTCAATCCTACTTGAAGTGGTTGCTCGGAACATAGGTACATCCCTCCCTCTCCTATGGTGAGGGTGCGCATTTCTGATTTACTTTTGCCATCATCTACCATTGCGTTTAATGTCATTTTCGCTCTGATATTATGCCTTTTATAGTGAAAGGGCAGATGTCTCTCCATGAGCTGATGTATGGCTTTAGCAGTTACCGGCTTTGTCAAATAATCGATGCAACCTGCGTTTCGGGCAATTTGTTTGGTTTCCATGGTCCCGTCAATCGACACGATTGCAACCGGAATATCAGTGGCAAAATTCAGTGCTCTAATTTCGTTGCATAAATCCATGCCGTTCATATCCATCATGTGTGCTTCGGATGTGATAAATTCAGGGCAAATTGTTGTAACTGCTTCAAGTGCCTCCTTGGCACTAACCATATGAGTCACTTCATAGCCTAGTCTTGTAAGTATATATTTCATGAATTGTGCGAAGGAGTTAGATGGCTCTACGATCAGTACTTTCTTCATTTTCTTCTCCTTTTTATCGGCTAACGTGTTGACTGGCTGACGGTAAAAGCATCCTATATGAAATGCTTTTGTTGCTTGAGCCGATTGTGTTCATAAAACTCTAAAAACGAATGGTTTCAGCCCTTAAAAAACATAAAGCCGCTCCATCAGCACCAAGACTGAGAGAAGCGGCTTTCTCTTATTCGAATGATCCCTTTTGCGGCAATCATTCAACCCTCCGGTTGACGCGACAGACGCGTCCAATTTACATGACTGGCAAAAAATACTAAAACGATTGCCGGTAATTAATCTCTTAGGGTTGAATTCCCCGCCGCTTGCGGCGTAGATTGTATGGATGAGCAATTACATCCATAAGAGCCACAACGTTACGGTACTTCTGTACCATTTTGTATTACCTGCGAAGTATCGTCGAGCCGTGTTTGACG
>JBGQLM010000137.1:0-11265 GCA_041500085.1 Geobacteraceae bacterium | reverse complement strand
CTCATGCCGCGGCGGCCGTAAACTCAGCCCTGCGGGCTTCAGACAGTACGGCCGCCTTATGCGACATTTCGCCAAGAGCCACAACACTTCAGGGAAAGTCGTTCACCAAGGAGCCTTCAACTGCACCTTTCACTTTCAAAGGAGAAAATTACCATGATCAGGAAAACAGGAATCATGCTGCTGCTACTTGGATTGATGGGGGTACCGCTGTCAGCAGGAGCGGCGGGGAGCGACGCCGGCGCCATCCCTCCGGGAGAGGCCGGGGCAAAGGCCGTCCTGGAACACTCCCCCCGCCACCACGAGTGGGTCGATATCGCCCTTCCCGGCAAAGATGCTAAACTTTCCGCTTTCGTCGCCTATCCCGAACGGAAGACAAAGGCGCCGCTCGTGATAGTGATTCATGAAGTTTACGGCCTGACCGACTGGGTCCGCGCCGTGGCGGACCGGCTGGCCGGAGAAGGTTTCATTGCCATAGCTCCGGACATGCTGTCGGGAAAAGGGCCTGGCGGAGGAGGAAGCGACCGCTTCGCCAGCCGTGACGACGTCGTCAAGGCGGTGCGCGGCGTGGCGGCTCCGGAGGTGGTAACCATGCTCGATGCGACGGTTCGCTACGGAAAAACTCTGCCGGCTGCAACGGGCAAATTCGGCGTTATCGGTTTCTGCTGGGGGGGCGGCCAGAGTTTCAATTATGCCACCGTTAAGCCCGACCTGGGTGCCGCCGTGGTCTATTACGGCACATCTCCCCAGACGGATGCGCTGGCTACGGTCCGCGCCCCGGTACTAGGCCTCTACGGAGAGGACGATGCGCGTGTGAACACCACAGTAGGTCCCGCAGAGGCGAAGATGAAAGAGCTGGGCAAGAGCTTTGTTGCCAATACCTTCAAGGGGGCAGGACACGGGTTCCTGCGAGCCCAGGAAGGAAGGGACAACGCCAACCTGGAGGCGTCCCGCAAAGCCTGGCCTGCAACCATCGAGCACTTGAAAAAGTATCTGGAGTGAAACCCATCAAAAAGAAGCAGTCTCGCGCAAAGCACGCAAAGAACGCCAAGGAATAATGACCAGTTACAGGACTCTCAATGTTCACCAAAAAGGGTATGGGTCTCACTCAGCTTAAGTATTTGAATTTCTTTGCGCCCTTTGCGCCTTTGCGAGAGTAATTACAGTTTTAGGTTCATTCATTGGCCCTGAAGGAGTTTCATATTTCATTTTCGTAAAGGAGAAAATCATGAACAAGGCAAGAGATATTATCCTGGTGACGGGCGCCACAGGCAATCAGGGGGGTGCCATCGCCCGGCAGCTGCTGTCGAAAGGATACCGTGTGAGGGCCATGACCCGCAACCCGCAGAGTGAAAAATCCAGGGCACTCGCGGTACTCGGCGCCGAAGTGGTCAGTGGGGAATTCGACGATCCGGCATCCCTGGAGCGTGCTCTGGAAGGAGTCTGGGGGGCATATTCCGTACAAAACACCTGGGAGGCCGGGGTTGCCCGGGAAGAGGAGCAGGGGAAACTCTTTGCCGAGGTTGCCAGGAAAAAAGCGGTCTCGCATTTCGTCTATTCATCAGTCGGATCGGCCCAGCGCCAGACCGAGATTCCGCATTTCGACAACAAGTGGCGGATAGAAGAGAAAATCCGCTCGCTCGCTTTTCCCTCCTACACGATTTTGCGCCCCGCTTTTTTCATGGATAACTTCGCTTCTCCCTGGTTCAAGCCGGGATTGCTGGAGGGCAAGCTGAAGATCGCCCTGAAACCGGGTACGGTGCTCCAGATGAACTCGGTGGAGGACATCGGCAAATTCGGCCTGCTTGCCTTCGAGAACCATGAGAAGATGAATGGGATCGAACTCGACTTCGCCGGGGACCAGCTCACCATGCCCGAAACGGCGGCGATCATCGGCAAGGCGATGGGCAAACAGATAATCTTTGAGAGGCCGCCGATAGAAGAAGTCCGCAAGTGGAGCGAAGATTTCGCGGTCATGCTCGAGTGGTTCGACCGCGTCGGCTACTGTGCCGATATCGCTGCTCTGGAGAAGAATTACGGGGTCAAGCTGGTCAAGTTTTCCGATTGGGCAACCAAGGCCGACTGGAAATAGCAGGGTAAGGACAGTCATGCGGGTAAAACCAGACCTCCGGGGTTTTTGAAACCTCGGAGGTCTTCGCGCAGAACAATCGTAAATTTATCCGCAGGGGCGCATGGTATGCGCCCGCAGTTCAATATAACAGCGCCGCTACCGACCCATGTAAACCAACCACCCCCAACCCCTCCTTATCAAGGAGGGGAGCTTAAAATCCCCCTACTATTTCGCTTAGAAGCGCCTACTTCTGGTAGGAGGGGCTAGGGGTGGAAAGGTTCATTTTGAACGCTCAAAGAGCTACCCGGAGGAGAGGACGATATCGAATATCCCCTCGTAACCCGCGGCTGCTCCTTTCCCCTGGATCCGCTTGAGCGGGATGATCAGGGGGCTTTTTACCATGGGATCGGTCAGGTTGTGGGGATCGCCCTCGAAGTAGAGCTGGGTCGTGAGGCTCTGGCGCGTGGGGTGGCTCACGATGTAGTGGATGTGGCGGGGACGGACCCAGTTCTCGTTGACCTGGTATTTGCCCGGCAGAATCGTATCGAAAGAGTAGCGGCCGTCCTCCCCGGTGCGGATACGACCACGCAGCAGGTACTCCTCCGGCTTCAGAGGCCGCGAGGCTTCGAGACCGTAGTAGAAACCGGCCGCGCTGGCGTGCCACACATCCACCACTGCGCCGGCCAGGGGTGCACATCCTGGCCCGGCAAGAACGCGGCCCGAGATGGCCAGTCGCTCGCCTGGCTGACTGTCCGGCGCCAGCTTGCTGCGGAACGGCGCGCCGGAGAGATAGAAAGGACCGGGAGGATTGTCCTCGGTGCCCGGACAGCCGGCTCCGGCAGCAGACCGGGCAATGCCCAGTCCCGCCACCACTGCCAGGGTCAGAAACTGCCTGCGGTTTACCTCGTTTTTTCTGTTCATGATTACCTCCGACAAATCACTTCAATCCACCCGCTGACGGTAGGCATTCAGGAACCTGGCGTCTTCGGCATAGGTGACCGGATAGATGAACGGCACCGGTCTGGGCTCCATGTCGTTGCCGACATTTCTGAAGGTAAACAGGCAGGAGTTCGAAAGACCCTTATCGTCGGCGCTGCGGCTGAACCGCTCTATATCCGACTGTACGGTAATGGTGGTCCTGCCGGTGTAGACCACCCTGGCGGTGAATTTCAGCTGGTCGCCCAGCAACACCGGCTGGTTGAAGTTGATGCGGTTCACCTGGAAGGGCACCACCCGGTCCGGGGCGACCATCTCCGCGGACAGAGCCGCCAGCTCGTAGGCCTTTCGGATCAGGTACCCGCCGAATATGGTCTTGGGCACATTTTCCTGCTCCGGATATGCCCTGATGGTCGATTCCAGGACGAGTTCGCCGGCGCGTATCCCCTTGAATCCGGGCAATTCATGTTCCTTGTGCAGTTTCTTGAGAAGCAGGTACTCGTCGAGAGACGGCATCTCCTCGGCCTTTGCCAGACTCTCCTTATACGCCTGACGACGCTGTTCGGCCTTGTGGTGCCGTTTCACTTCGATGTCCAGCTGGTAATGTAACGGCGGCAAAGTCAGGCTCCTGCCCTCTCCGCCGTCTGTCGAACGCGCCACCATGGTGAAATAGCAACTCGCAATGTGACTCGAACCCGCCCCCAGGCATTCAACCCTGATCCCCACTTCCATCGACGATTTGCCCACATGGTTGATCTGCGCCGAGAAAACAAGATCGTGCGTAGTGTCGGCCGGGTTTCTCACGACAACGCTGTCTATGGCGGCGGTAACCACCCTTGCGTCGGGATGGAACCGGTTGACGTATGCCAGGGCCGTATTTTCGGCCACCTTGTCGAGTGTTTCGAGCAGCTTGCCAAACCGTATGTTGCCTACGATATTGCTGTCTCTGGCCAGAAAGCGCCTGGCGAGCGCGGGGTCCGTCGAAAACGACAGGACGAACAGATACCTGGTGTCATGAGGCGTTATCAGCTCATCATTTTTTTGCGACGCAACTTCTGTCATTATGGTTTTCCTTTGATCTTTGATTGAGCAGTGTCAGCGGGGCGCTTCATGGGGCAGCCGCTGCTGCACCTGTCATGACTTTTGAACCGGTCATGACAGTATACCCCCGCTTGACGATTCGTAAAGCCGGGTTCAATTGATCACTCCGGGCTCCTCAGGATCGCCATCAGGAAATCCCAGAACCTGCCGACACTGTCGATGTGGATCCTCTCATCTGGGGAATGGACGCTCTCCAGTGTGGGTCCGAAGGAGATCATGTCCATTTCTGGAAGGCGCTCGCCGAGGATGCCGCATTCGAGCCCGGCGTGGATAGCCTTGACCTCGGCATCCTTGCCATACAGTGACCGGTAGCACTCCTGTGCGAGCTTCAGTACCGGCGAAGAAAGGTCCGGTTGCCAGCCGGGGTAACCGTCGCTCCCTTCGGTGCTGGCGCCGCCAATCGCAAAGACCGCCTCGACCGTCTCCGTCGCTTCGGTAAGGCGCGATGCCACCGAGCTGCGCTGACTGGTGACCAGTGTGATCTCATGATCTCCAGTTGCAATCGCAGCAACATTGGTAGAGGTCTCCACCAGTCCCGGAATTGCGGCGCTCATGTGAAGCACCCCGTGCGGCAGCGCGGCGATGGTCCGGCAGAGTCGCTCCTGCAGGACCGGATCCAGGACTCTGGCGTTCCCGTTATCCGCCTGCTCCGTCATGCCCACAACCAGACCGGGCTCTACTGTAGCGAATTCGGCCCTGAAAGTGGCATTCAGTTCCGAAAGCAGCTCCTCTGCCCGGCTCACATCCTCTCGCGGGATGAAGAGGAGCGCGCTGCATTCACGAGGGATGGCGTTGCGCATCTTCCCACCATCGATGGTGGAGAGCCTGGCACCGATGGCGGAAAGCTTCGTCACGGCGCGATTGAGCAGCTTGATGGCATTTCCCAGCCCTTTGTCGATGTCCATGCCGGAATGCCCCCCCCGCAGCCCTTTTACTGACAGGTAGCAGGGAGTAGAGTGCGCCGGAGCGTTTTCGTGTTTCACCTGCCATCTCCCCAGGGTGTCTCTGCCGCCGGCGCAACCGACGAACAGCACCCCCTCTTCCTCCGAGTCGAGGTTCAACAGCGTTCTGCTCGCAACCAGTGCCGGGTCGAGATGTTGGGCGCCTGTCAGGCCGGTCTCCTCATCGACCGTAAAGAGCAGTTCCAGCGGTCCGTGCACCAGGGAGCGGTCCGCCATGATCGCCAGGCTGGTCGCCACGCCGACGCCGTTGTCCGCACCGAGCGTAGTGCCGTTGGCCGTAATCACGTCGCCTTTGCGGACCAGCTCGATAGGGTCCCTGAGGAAATCGTGAACCTTGTCCGCGTTCTTCTCGCAAACCATGTCGAGATGGGCCTGCAGGCAGATGCTGGCTGCCTGTTCCCTCCCGGGCGAGGCCGGTTTCCTGACCACGATGTTGCCGCAGCCGTCCTGAGTTGCGCCAAGCCCGAGATCCTTTGCGGTGTCTAGCACGTAGCGGGCGATCCGTTCTTCGTGCTTCGACGGCCGCGGGATGCGGGCGATCTCGGCGAAATAGAGCCAGAAAAGTTCGGGTTTCAGTCCATCGATTGCATTTGTCATGTCATGCTCCTTGTCGCGGTTATTTCCAAAAAACATTCAAAATGACACTAAACCCAACCACCCACAACCCCTCCTTAGTAAGGAGGGGGGCTAAAATTCCCCTCCTATTTCGCTTAGAAGCGCCTACTTCTGGTAGGAGGGGCTGGGGGTGGTAAGGTGTTATCTTGATTGTAAAAGCGCATTAATTGTCTTTTACGCCCCGTTGTTGCTGTTCCTTCCGGTTCCGCCAGCACCTACCCTGTAAAGGAGATACATCAGCAGCACAAAAGGAATGAGGGCAAACCATGCTGACGTAGCCAGATCTCCAGTAAAGCCGGAGAGGTCGAGCTGCCGGTCAAGGCCGAATCCGGTCAGAACGGCAAGCACGACGCCCGTTATCGCGGCGCCGGCTATGAGGCCCGAGGAGCCGAGCACACCGGGGGGAAATTCAGCGTTTTCTTCCGCATCCCGTATCTTTCGCTCCACCAGCAGCCGGATGAAACCGCCCGCCATTATAGGCGCGCTGGTGGACAAAGGCAAATAAAGCCCCACCGCAAAGGGGAGCGAGGATATCCCCACAAGCTCCATTGTCAGGGCTAGGAACACGCCGATCAACACCAGACCCCAGGGGAGCTTCCGGGTCAATATTCCGTCGATAATCAGGCTGAAAAGGCGCGCCTTGGGCGAATCGAGCTTGGTTACGTGTCTGCCGTTCACCTCTGTCACTACACCAGCGATCCCCGGATCGACCAGATATTGGATCTGTCCTGAGCTATCCACAAGGTACTTGCCCACAAGGACATTGCCGGCCGGTTCCGTAACGTGACAGATCCGGTACAGGGTGCCGTCCGGCCCCGACATCTGCTCGGCACCAGGCGGCACAGTCGCCCTGTATTCGGGAAACCGGGCCGGCACCACGGTTGTGTATGCCTTATTGAGGGCAATAACGGTCAGACCGATGAAGAGCGCACTGGTGACGACTCCAGCCAAGATGCCCAGCTGTTGATACCGGGGGGTAGCACCGACGAGAAAACCGGTTTTCAGATCCTGGCTGGTTGCGCCTGCAACTGATGCGGCTATGCAGACTATCGCCGCCGTTGACAGCGCCATGGAGCGATAGGAGACTCCGGTCCAACCCATTGCCAAAAACAGCAGACAGGTGATCAGCAGGGTCGCAACCGTCATCCCGGATACGGGATTGGCAGAGGAGCCTATTTCACCGGTAACCCGGCTGGAGACGGTGACGAAGAAAAACCCGAAGAGCAGGATCAGCAGCGCCGAAGCGGCATTGAGGCGCAATTGCGGTGCAACCCAGAGCGCCAGGCCAAGTCCCAGCGACCCGAACAGCACGACCGGCAGGGACAGGTCGCGCTCTGTCCGTGGAAGGGCCTGCGCAGCAGGCTTCTCCGCTCGGGATTCCAGCAGCGCCTGGAACCCTTGCCGGAAAGCCGCCACTATGGTCGGCAGCGATCTTATCAGGCTGATCAGGCCGCCGGTAGCTACAGCCCCGGTCCCGATGTAAAGCACATAGGCGTTGCGGATCTCGCCGGGAGACATCTCCCGGATCAGTTTTGCTGCCGGGAACATGACAGAGTTCAGCCCCTCGCCGAAAATCGTGATTGCCGGAATCAGGATCAGATAGGAGACAATCCCGCCGGCGAACATGTTGGCCGCTATCTGCGGGCCGATTATATAACCGACGCCGAGAAGTTCGGGAGTGACCTCGGCTGCGACAGAGCCGCCCTTGTAGAAGTTGAGCGTCCTGGCGGGAATATCGGCCCAGAGTTTCAATCCTACGTTGAAAAACTTGTAACCGGCGCCGACAGCGAAGCCGAGGAAAACGGTCCGGGCGTGGGCGCCCCCCTGCTCGCCGGCAATCAGCACCTCGGCGCAGGCAGTCCCTTCCGGGTAGGTCAGCCGGCCATGCTCGCTGACAATCAATCCTTTTCTCAGGGGTATCATCATGAGCACGCCCATGATGCCGCCCAGGAGCGACAGCAGAAGAATGACCAGGAAATTCATCTCCTCGCCGAGCAGAAGAAACACCGGCGCGGTTATCGCCACCCCGAAGGCAATCGACTCCCCAGCCGAACCGGTCGTTTGCACCATATTGTTTTCAAGGATCGTCGCTCGCCCCATCAACCTGAAAAGGGTGATCGACAGCACGGCAACCGGTATCGAGGCGCTGACCGTCATGCCGACTTTCAGCGCCAGATAGACCGAGGAGGCTGCAAAGATGATCCCAAGGAGAACGCCGAGAAGAACGGCACGGAGGGTGAATTCCTTCCGCGTATCGCCAGCGGACACAAATGGTTTGAATAGCGATTCCGGTGAATCACCCATCACCCTGCTCCCTGCGCAATCATGATGCCTCCCTGTAGGCTGTCCAACGGTCTATTAAATTTATCACCTTCTTCTTCAATAACAATGTCCATTGATCGGTCGCACATTTGACCACTGCCAGGATTGCAGTAGAATTCAACTAATGAAATTGTAAAGCCCAGATGTCGCTTCTGACAGCGGCAAGGGAGGGGGAGATGATTAATCAACTGCTGCAAAAGATGGAGCAATCAGCCCTGGAGGAGGTATGGCAAGTAATCGGGGAAGAGCTCACTGGAAAAGAGCGTGCCTGGGCGATTCACCTCTCCCTGTTCCCTCTCGTGCAGCGGGTATTGAATCCGCCCTTCATCAATCCACACCTTCCCAAGATGTACAGTATAATCCGGGAGTTTATACCCTACCTTCAGGAGGACGATATCCCTCACCTGATTCGGCTGGAAATCAGCGAGTATACCCGCAGGCCGAAAGCAAAGGCATTAGCCAGGCCTTCCCGCCAATATCCGGCCTCCTTTTCCCGGATCGAGATTGCCATCCGGGATGGGGAGACGGAAAAAGTCGCTGCATTCATGCTGGCCTTCCTGGAGCAGGAGGGAGAAAAGGAGCTGGCCCGCAGGTTGCTGCTCCTGGGGAGCGGGTACCTGGATCGCTCCCTGGGGCACTCGGTCTCCTGCACGGCCTTCATCCTGCTGGAGATGATAGCTCGCCCCGACCAGGACCCATGGCCGGCTCTCGGCACCATGGCCGACTACTTCTGCCGGGGACACTACCAGAGCACCCCCGAGCTGCGCGGGATTGCCGACCTACAGTCGCATGAGGACCATGAGCAACATCTGTTACGGGCAACCAGCGGCTCCGGTATCGTCAACCTGCACCATACCATTACCCGCTACGCCATTGAGCGGGTGCGCCATCTGTTGAGCGAGGCGGAATACGCCCATATGATCGACTGCTGGGTGGAGTTCCTGGGCGACAAGAGTGCCGAGGAGCCCCTTGGGGCTGACGGCGCGAAGGCGGCGATCGACTACGACAGCTTTTATCGCTGCTTTGCGCAGCGGGAGGAGCAGCAGGTCCTCTCTATCCTGACGGAACTGATTGCTAAACCGGAAGGGAGACAGCAGCTTGGGCGCTATCTGCTCAAGGGGGTATGCGACCAATATCAGGGGAGCTACAACCCTCATGTCCTGACCGGCCTCGGATCCGCGCTTTGGGTTGTGAACCGTTACCAGGATCGACCCCTCATTGCCGCCAATGCCTTGAGGCAGTATCTGAACTATTTTTTCACTGAGATGGCCTCCTGAACCGTCGGGATCATATGGTCAGAACCTCATCAGGAGCAGACATGGCTGCAAACAGGATATCGGTGCGTTGTTGCATAGCAGGCGGAGGTCCGGCAGGAATCATGCTCGGGCTGCTTTTGGCACGCGCAGGCGTGGAGGTGCTCGTGTTGGAGAAGCATGCCGACTTCCTGCGCGATTTTCGCGGAGACACGATCCACCCCTCGACACTGGAAGTCATGCATGAACTGGGGCTTCTGGAAGAGCTGTTCAAGCGCCCCCACACGAAGGCGCCGCGGCTCAACGCTCACGTCGGTGGCCTGGGGCTGACCATAGCGGACTTCACCCATCTGCCGACCCATTGCCGTTTCCTGGCATTCATGCCGCAGTGGGATTTCCTCAACTTTCTCGCCGAACAAGGCGCCGGCTATCCAAAGTTCAGGCTGCTGATGCAGACGGAAGTCATCGGACTGATCGAAGAGGCGGGGAACATTGTCGGGCTCCGGGCAACGACTCCCGACGGCCCTCTTGAGATTCGTTCAGACCTCGTTGTCGGCGCCGACGGCAGGAACTCGGTGGTGCGGGAGCAGGCCGGCTTGCATGTGGACGAGCTCGGCGCCCCAATGGACGTGCTCTGGTTCCGGCTCTCCAGACGGTCCGGTGATCCGGAAGAGCCCATGGGCCGCTTCGATGCCGGCCGGATTTTTATCATGCTCAACCGGGGTGACTACTGGCAGTGCGGCTTCGTGATCCCGAAGGGGTCGCTCGCGCAGCTGCAGGAGAGAGGAATGGAGGCATTTCAAGCCAGTATTGCCGGCATAGCGCCTTTTGCCGCGGACCGGGTCGGTGAACTGCGTGACTGGGATGCGGTCAAGCTGCTCACTGTCCTGGTAGACCGGCTGCCCCGCTGGTATCGTCCCGGTCTCCTCTGCATCGGTGATGCTGCCCACGCCATGTCCCCGATCGGCGGAGTGGGCATCAACCTGGCGATCCAGGATGCCGTTGCCACTGCCAATCTGCTGGCCGACCCTTTGCGCAGCGGCCGGCTTGTCACAGCACATTTGCGCCTAGTACAGCAGCGCAGGGAGTGGCCGACCCGCCTCACCCAGCGGCTGCAGATATTCATGCAGAACCGCGTCATCAAGCGTGTCCTGAGAAGCGCAGACAGGCTCTTGCCACCGCGTTTTATACGGCTCCTTGCCCGTTTCCCGCTTCTGGGCAGGATCCCGGCGAGGCTGATCGGGATGGGCTTTCGGCCCGAACATATTATATGAACGATAGAGGAGGGAACATGTCAAAAATAAGCATAAGCCCAACCGGAAGCCTGTCCGAGCTGACTCCTTACTTGCAGCTCTACTTCCTGAGCGAAGGGGTAGCGATTTCGACGGCACTGTCGCTGGCTGCCGAATTGGGAATTGCCGACCTGCTTGCCGACGGGCCGGCTAGCAGTGATGAGCTGGCAAAAGCCACTGCCACCCACGCCCCCTCTCTCTACCGGGTCCTCCGTCTATTGTGCGGCGTGGGGGTCTTTACCGGGGTGGAGCCACGTAGTTTCGCCCTGACTCCGCTCGGGGAAGGCCTGCGCACCGGGGTTCCGGGCTCCATGAGGTCATGGGTGAGAATGACCGGTCTCCGGGCATGGCACCACTCGTATGCAGAGGCGCTCCACAGCGTCAGGACCGGCGAACCGGTCTTCAAACGTGCCACGGGAGCGGAGTTCTTCGACTACTTCGCAGCGCACCCCGACGAAGGAGAGATCTTCAATGGGGCCATGAACGACTTCGGGGAGGTGGTCTCCGCCGCCGTCGTAAAAGCATACGATTTTGGCGGCATCGCCAGTATTGTGGACGTCGGCGGTGGGCACGGCACACTGATCGCCGCCATCCTGAAGCACTGTCCGCAGATGAGCGGCGTGCTCTATGAACTCCCGCATGTGGCAGAGGGCGCCCGTCAGGCAATCGGCGACGCCGGTCTTGCCGATCGGTGCGAAATCGTGGGCGGCGACTTT
>JBGQLM010000136.1:0-11365 GCA_041500085.1 Geobacteraceae bacterium | reverse complement strand
TGTTCAAGCGCTCTCAAGGTGCTGCCTGATATTGTCTTTATCCGACGGTCTCCGGAGGGGAGATAACCGAGATTGAAGACGAATGCCTTTGCCGGTTCCGACAGAAACCCGGAAATCCGTTCATGCCCTGAAAGTACCAGCTCCACCCGCTTCTCAAGCCCCGCGTCCTTGAGCCTCTCGCGTGTCTTTTCAATGGCAGTCTGCTGAACGTCAAAGGCCAGCACCCTACCCGACTCACCGGCAAGCTGCGCCAGGAGCAGAGTATCCTGACCATTGCCGCAGGTGGCATCGACCACCAGGTCTCCTGCCCTGACACGCTCCCTGAGAAAAAAGTGCGCCAGCGGGACTGCGCCGTAAAGTCCTTTCAAGTTCACCCTGCCCCCTTTCAGCAGCATCAAACATCTGACATGACTGATAACATGGCATCCCTGCAGAGTCAATCCGTCCGCACTCCACTGCACCTGAAGATGTAAATATTTGTTTTTTGTTCAAGTTGTGGTAATAGTGTTCGGTCATGTCATTCAGAAAAACAATCTCCACAGGACTCACATCCTTTCCCGAAGATACGCACCTTTCTCCCCCACCCAGACCAAACGAGAAGGTCCACTATCTCCCGCTGACGGGTCGCAGCCGTGCCGAACAGGAACCCGGCTCGCCCCTTGACCGGGCCATCAGGAGCAGCCAGGATTTCTTCCTGCGCCAGCAGCTCCCTGAAGGCTACTGGTGGGCAGAACTCGAATCGAATGTAACGATAACTTCCGAATATCTGATGCTCTTTCACCTTCTCGGGATGGTCGATACGGAACGTGAACGGAAGATCGTCAACTACCTCTTTTCCAAGCAGACCGAAGAGGGGTTCTGGTGCATCTACTACGGAGGCCCCGGCGACCTCTCGACTACCGTGGAAGCCTATTTCGCCCTCAAACTTGCAGGAATTCCGGCAGACCACCCTTCGATGTTAAAAGCTCGCGACTTTATCATTGAAAAAGGTGGAATAATAAAGTGCCGCGTCTTTACCAAGATCTTCCTGGCACTGTTCGGTCAGTTCGCCTGGTTCGGCGTACCTTCAATGCCGATAGAGCTGATGCTTATGCCGGAATGGGCATATTTCAACATGTACGAACTTTCCAGCTG
Source organism: Geobacteraceae bacterium (assembly GCA_041500085.1). Lineage (GTDB taxonomy): Bacteria > Desulfobacterota > Desulfuromonadia > Geobacterales > DSM-12255 > VEOV01. Next base: position 10,231 of record JBGQLM010000136.1, on the reverse strand, counting down.
GTCCAGGGCCACGATCATACCGCTCTCCGTGGTCATGGACGAGCGCCCGGTCAAGAGCATTCCGGCCCACGGGACTGTCCAGGAGCTTCACCCGCGCCCCTTGCGGCCAATTGACTACACTTTTACCAAAGAGCACGGCCTTTTGACCTGGAAGAACTTCTTCATCGGCGTCGACCATTTTCTCAAGGTCTATGAAAAAAGCCCGGTCCGCCCTTTGAGGAACCGGGGGACAGCCGCGGCAGAGAAGTGGATACTTGAGCACCAGGAGCCTACCGGTGATTGGGGCGGAATCCAGCCGGCAATGCTCAACTCGTTGCTTGCCCTGCACTGTCTCGGCTATGCCAACGACCATCCTGCGGTGCGCAAAGGTCTGGGGGCTCTCGCAAACTTCGCCATAGAGACTGACGATACCCTGGTCCTGCAGTCCTGCGTCTCGCCGGTCTGGGATACCGCCCTGGCAATAAAGGCTCTTTCCGATTCGGGGCTGAGCAGTTCCGATCCGGCTCTGACCAGGGGTGCCCAGTGGCTTCTGGACTCTGAAGTCAGAACCAGGGGAGACTGGAATGTGAAGGCTCCGGATCTGTCTCCCGGCGGCTGGGCTTTCGAATTCAAGAATGACTGGTACCCTGATGTCGATGATTCAGGCTTTGTCATGATGGCGATCAAGGATATACGGGTAAGTAACCCCGGATTGCGCGACGCTGCCATAAAGCGCGGGATCAGCTGGTGCCTGGGAATGCAGAGCAGTAACGGCGGTTGGGGAGCATTCGACAAAGACAACACCAAGCATCTGCTCAACAAGATCCCGTTTGCCGACCTAGAAGCGCTGATCGACCCTCCGACTGCCGACCTTACCGGACGGATGCTGGAGCTCATGGGGAACTTCGGCTATGGAAGCAGTTTCCCTGCGGCAGAACAGGCCCTTTCATTCATCAAGCGGGAGCAGGAGGAGAGCGGACCCTGGTGGGGCAGATGGGGGGTAAACTACATCTACGGCACCTGGTCTGTCCTCGGCGGGCTGATTGCTATCGGCGAAGATCCTTCCCAGCCCTATATCCAGCGAGCCGTTAACTGGCTCAAGTCAAAGCAGAACCTTGACGGAGGATGGGGAGAGACCTGTGAATCCTATGACAAACCGGCACTGGCAGGGATCGGAGAGAGCACCCCTTCCCAGACCGGCTGGGCGCTTCTGGCTCTCATGGCTGCCGGTGAGAGTTCATCACCTCCTGTAAAGCGCGGCATCGAGTACCTGCTGTCGCAACAGAAAAGCGACGGCACCTGGGATGAGGAGCAGTTTACCGGCACCGGCTTTCCAAAGTATTTCATGATCAGGTATCATATCTACCGGAACTGTTTTCCGCTTTCGGCACTCGGAACCTACCGGCGCTTGAAGGGTAAGGAGTGAAAGCTCTTGTAACCGGCGCTACCGGCTTCATAGGATCGCACATTGTCCGCGAACTGCTGAAAAGCGGTGTTTCTGTCCGGGCTCTCGTGCGTAAGGGTTCCGACAGGAGAAACCTGGCCGGAGTCGATGCAGAGCTGGTCGAAGGCGATATTCTCGACAGAGGTTCACTTTCTGCCGCTCTCAAAGAGTGCGACACCCTCTTCCATGCTGCGGCCGACTATCGTCTCTGGACAAAGAACCCTGATGCAATGTACGCCGCAAATGTAGAAGGAACCGAAAACGTTCTGGAAGCAGCTCTCTCTGCAGGTATCGGGAAAGTCGTCTACACAAGTTCCGTCGGGACGCTCGGAAACCCGGGTGACGGGACCCCCGGAGATGAAGATACGCCGGTAACTTTTAGCGACATGGTCGGGGATTACAAAAAAAGCAAATTCCTGGCCGAGCGCAAGGCCGAGAGTTTCCTGAGCCGGGGATTGCCGCTGGTCATCGTGAATCCTTCGACCCCGATAGGGCCTTTCGATATAAAACCGACCCCGACCGGAAAGATCATTGTCGATTTTGTCTCCCGCAGAATGCCTGCCTATCTGGAGACAGGGCTGAACCTCATCGCTGTCGAGGATTGTGCACGAGGGCATATCCTCGCTGCGGAAAAGGGACGGACAGGCGAAAAGTACATCCTTGGCAATGAAGACCTCACGCTTGACGAAATCTTCGAGATGCTTTCCAAAATCTCGGGGGTCCCTAAACCACGCTTCTGCCTCCCCTACTATCCGATTCTGGCTGCAGCCTGGGTGAACGAGGCAGTTTCGGCAATTACCGGTCGCGAACCGATGATTCCACTTTCCGGTGTCAGGATGGCAAAAAAACTGATGTTTTTCTCTCCGAAAAAAGCGAGAATGGAGCTCGGATTTGAAACAGCCCCTGTCTACGATGCTCTTGAACGCGCTGTAGAGTGGTTCAGGGCAAACGGTTATCTGAAATGAACAAGATCCTTGACACAATAAACAGCCCGGCTGACCTTAAGAAGCTCTCCATCAAAGAGCTTGAGACTCTTGCGGCCGAACTGCGCCAGTTTCTGCTGGAGACTATTTCCGATACCGGCGGTCATCTTGCGTCCAACCTGGGTGCAGTCGAGCTGACCCTGGCGCTCCACTACTGCTTTAACTCTCCTGATGACAGCTTTATCTGGGACGTCGGCCACCAGGCGTACACCCACAAGATACTTACCGGCCGGCGTGATCGGTTTCACACGCAGCGTCAGTTCGGAGGACTGTCCGGATTCCCGAAACGGTGCGAATCCCCTCACGACGCATTCGGCGCCGGTCACTCCTCGACTTCGATATCCGCAGGGCTGGGCATGGCGGCAGGGAAGGATATCCTGAACGAAAAAGGGAGAGCGATCGCCATCATCGGGGACGGATCGCTGACCGGCGGCATGGCCTTCGAAGCGCTGAATCAGGCCGGGCACCTCAAAAAGAACCTGATCGTAATCCTGAATGACAACGAGATGTCGATCTCCGAAAACGTTGGAGCCTTCTCCACGTTCATTTCACGGAAGATGACCAGCAGCTACTACCGGGAGCTGAGGAAAGAGGTCTCTACCGTACTTGCCAATATCCCTGCTTTCGGGCGCAACATTCTCCAGTTCGCCAGGCGCGCCGAGCACTCTCTCAAGGGGTTCCTCACTCCTGCCGCGCTCTTCGAGGCGCTCGGCTTCGAATATTTCGGACCGCTGCCGGGACACGATCTCACGCAGATGATCGACATCTTCAAAAATCTCAAAAATGTCGAAGGACCTCTTCTGGTCCATGTCGTGACCAAGAAGGGGTTAGGCTACGCTCCGGCGGAAAGCGATCCCGGTAAATTCCACGGCGTCGGTAAATTCGACATAACAACCGGCTCGCCGAAAGCGTCTTCTCACGCCCCGAAATCGTTTACCGCCGTATTCGGAGAGTCCCTGGTACAGCTTGCCGAAGAGGACAAAAGAATCATCGGCATAACAGCGGCAATGCCTGACGGCACAGGACTCGTCCCCTTCTCCAAAGCTTTTCCCGACAGGTTCTTCGATGTCGGTATTGCAGAGCAGCATGCCCTTACTTTTGCCGCCGGCTTAGCGGTCGAAGGGTTCAGACCGGTTGTTGCCATCTACTCGACATTTGCCCAGAGGGGCTACGATCAGCTGTTTCACGACATCTGTCTGCAGAAACTTCCGGTTACACTGGCCATGGACCGTGGCGGCCTGGTCGGCGACGACGGACCGACGCACCACGGTGTCTTTGACTTGTCGTTTACCCGCCATCTGCCGGGAATGAACGTCATGGCGCCAAAGGACGAGAATGAGCTCAGACGGATGCTCAAGACAGCCATCAATGCAGGAGTTCCGATTTCCCTGCGCTACCCGCGAGGCCCCGGCTACGGAGTCCCTATGGACAGCCGGATCGACGAACTGCCGATCGGCGTCGGAGAGCTGCTTTCTGATGGCAAAGATGTGGCGATAATCGCTATCGGTTCAACGGTCTATCCGTCTCTGGAAGCAGCAGCTCTCCTCGAAAACGACGGGATCATGGCGACGGCCATAAATGCCAGATTCGTGAAGCCGCTTGACCGTGACCTGATTCTCTCGGCCGCAAGAAATTGCGGCACCCTGGTGACTGTCGAAGAGAACGCCCTGCAGGGAGGTTTCGGCAGCGCCGTCCTCGAACTGCTCTCCGATGAAGGAATCACCGGGATCAAGGTAACGCGGGTCGGTATCCCGGACAGATTCATCGAGCACGGGACCCAGACGGAACTGAGAAGAATGCTCGGACTTGATGCAGAAGGCATTGCCGACTCTGTAAAAAAATCTTTAGGAAGAAAGAAACCATAACATGCGCTTTCCCTTACGACTTACCTACGATCTGTCACGTTATATCGCCGGAAACAGGCTGAGAAAAAACGATAAGTTCCCGCTGGTCCTGATGCTCGAACCTACCCATCTCTGCAACCTTGCCTGTTCCGGTTGCGGCCGGATACGGGAGTATGCGGACACTATCGAAAAGATGATGACTCTCGAGGATTGCCTGAGCTCGGTAGACGAGTGTCCGGCACCGATCGTCACGATAACCGGCGGAGAGCCGCTGCTCTATCCCCAGATCTCCGAACTCGTTGCAGGTGTCCTTGCACGAGGCAAGCATATCCAGTTCTGCACCAATGCCATTCTTCTGAAAGATTTCCTTCCGAAACTGCCGCTCCACCCGAACCTGACACTCAACATTCACGTCGACGGACTTGAGGAGACTCACGACCGGATCCTCGAACGCAAAGGCGCCTTCAAAAACGCCATAGAGGCGATAATCGAAGCCAAGCGCCTCGGCTTCAGGGTCTGTACCAACACGACCATCTTCAGGAAAACGGACCTGATCGAAATAGAGATGCTCTTCTCGAAACTTACCGAGATCGGCGTGGACGGGCTCCTCGTGGCTCCGGGCTTCGAATATGAGGCTGTCGGTGAAGAGATATTCCTGGTCAGGAAAGATATCGAAAAGAAATTCCGCGAAGTTTTCGAGATGAGCCACAGATTTCGCTTCTGGTCCACCCCGATGTACCTGAGATTTTTGAAGGGCGAGAAGGCACTTCAGTGCACCCCCTGGGGGAATCCGACCAGAAATCCGCTTGGCTGGAAAGCCCCGTGCTACCTGATCACCGATACCCATTATCCGACCTTTGCGGAGATGATGGAGAAGACCGACTGGAGCAGATACGGTGTCGGCCGCGACGACAGGTGCGCCCAGTGCATGATGCACTGCGGATTCGAGCCTACCGTGGTGGGTGAGATCGCTAAAAGCTGGAAAGATATTGTTGAGATGGCGCTCTGGCAGCTGACCTGATTACTCTTTCTGCAGCAGGTAGGTGACAAACTCCTCACCTATCCGCGAATCGACCTGTCTGCAGCCGAGTGACGTATAGCGTTGCCAGACATCGTATTTGTCCTGCAGCGGAATACCTGAAAGAAGGATGAAGCCGCCCGGAAGGGTCAGCTCGACTAGGCGGTCAGCCAGCGGTAGCAGGATGTCGGCATAGATGTTGGCGATCACCAGATCGAAACCGGTATCCGCGAGAGCGGCAAGTTCTCCGCAGACCGTGAGAATTCTGTCCTGCACGCCGTTCAGCATTATGTTCATGCTGCATGAAACCGCTGCCGGCCACTCGATATCGACTGCCACTGCCGAACCCGCACCGAGCAGCAGAGCCGCGATCGCCAGAATCCCGGTTCCGCTCCCGAGATCAAGCACTCTTTGCCCATGGATTGAAGTCATGTTTTCCAGCTGTTCCAGGCAGGCGGCTGTCGTCTCGTGCTCTCCGGAACCGAAAGCGCCTTTTCTGCCGAGGTAAATGGGAATTCCGCCACCTTCCGGGAGTTCCATCCCCTCCGGCATTATGATAAACTTTCCCAGTCGAAACGGTTTGAATATGCGGCCAGTTTCCATAACAGCTCCTGTTTCTCCGGACTCTTTTAATGTCAAAAACCGCTCCAGGCATACTTTATATTGTCGCAACCCCGATCGGGAATCTCGAAGATATCACCTTCAGGGCGATCCGAACGCTCAAAGAAGTAGATCTCATAGCGGCCGAAGACACGCGGCACTCGCGCAAATTACTCACCCATTACGGCATCGCTGCACGGATGACACCGTATCACGACCATAACGAACAGCTCAAGACCGAATATCTGCTTGAAAAACTGAATGAAGGGCTGAACATCGCCATCATCACGGATGCCGGGACGCCATGCATAGCCGATCCGGGGTATAGGATCGTAAAAGCTGCGACAGAACAGGGAATCAGGGTGATTCCGATCCCCGGCGCCTCCGCTCTAGCCACGGCACTCTCGGCCTCAGGACTCCCGACCGACCGTTTCGTTTTCGAAGGCTTTCTCCCGGCAAAATCCGGCAAAAGAAAAGCCATACTCATCGACCTCAAGGGAGAAGAGCGCGTCATCATATTTTATGAAGCGCCGCACAGGCTTGTATCGACCCTGACTGACATGGCGGAGGTAATGGGCGAAAGAGCGGCCGTAATCGGCCGAGAGTTGACCAAGATCCATGAGGAGTTCAGAAACGGTTCACTCTCCGAACTTGCCGGGCACTTCAGCAAGAACCCGCCGAAAGGAGAAATAGTCATCCTTCTCCACCCTCGGGTAACAGAGGAGTCGGTTCCAGAGACAGACATAGAAGCGCTCCTCAGCAGTTATCTCTTCGATGAAAAGCTCTCCGTAAAGGATGCATCCGCCCGGGCCGCCGCAGAGACCGGCCGGCCAAAGAGCGAACTCTACACACTCGCCCTGGCCCTGAAAGCCGACAAGACCCGCTGAACACTCCCTTTCCTCCTCCCCCAAGGTTCAGGACACCCTTCCCGAGAAATTCAGCACCAAAAAGCTCCGCACCATCTTTGCCGGTCCACCTGTACATCATCATGGTTCGGCTAGAACGCCCGCAAGATTCGGCAACAGCCGGAGTTTTTTTATCTCGGTACATGTGAAGCGTGGTCGCAGTGGTATACTTCAAAGCATGAATCCAGAGCACTGGCTATGTGAGTCAAACTCCTGCCCCTAAGGGACAACTAAACCATGAAACGGATTTTAATTGCAGAAGATCAGATGGCAACAAGGGTAGCACTGATTAAACTTTTTACAAAGCGGGGATATGATGTTGAAGCTGTCACTAATGGAGTAGACCTGTTGAATATAGCTACTGGTAAAAAGTTTGATGTGGTCATTACCGATTTAAATATGCCGGATCTTGATGGAGCATCAGCAACAGAAATTATTAAACTGCAAGGGAATACAACACCAGTCATAGCTTTGACAGGACTATCTCAAGAGGATATAGGTCTTGTACAGGACAAATTTACCAGGATATTTCATAAGCCGATTAATTTTACAGAGTTGTCCAATTATGTCGAATCATTGCTGGGAAAATAAGTAGATTTGTTCCATAAGACTTCTTCTTAACGGACTTCTTTACTCCGATGATTGCAACCATTCTATCGCTGTCTCTAATGTCCTGAAAACGTTGTATCTATATGTTATTCCTTGAATTTCTGCAATCACTACATACGTGGATAACAGGCCGTAACTGATGGTATCTGTAGCAAGATATGCAGACTTGCCGTCTGTCCTGTTCACCATGAATGATCTGGCAATGGCTGGCAGCATCATGAACTGATTCGAAGTTATGCCGGTAAGGTCGCAGTCCCTGAAATCCCAGAGTACATGTCGAGTCACCAGTGGGTAGCATGTTTCGATGGTTTCAACAAGTTCATCATATGACAAGGTTCCGATTGCCCTAAAGAACATGATTTCGCCTAATTGCTCAACGGAAATATCGGCCAATGTAATCCCTCTTATTCCTGATATTTACCAACGAACCAAGTATAACACATCCCGCAAGTACCTGAACCGCTCTTCAAACCATATCCATCTTACTTTATGGAAATGTATCCGGTTAGTGACCTTGTTAACTCTCCCAGGAATGATATCCCCGAATGCATCTACCCAATCAGTACATGACCTACCCTGTATGGTATAATAAACAAGAATGATTCTTCAGGGACGATTATTGAAGGGAGGCATGTCATGTCTATCGGAATAACGTGGTGTACAATTGAAGAAGCTGCAACAAAATATAGTCTGGAAAAATCGTTGATCCTTAAATGGGTAGCAGAAGGTGTGGTTCGTGGTGAGGAAGCTGATAATAAAATCGTTCGAGTCAATGTGGATGATCTTGAGCTTGAAGTGCAGGAGAAAGCAGGTATTTGCAAAGAATAATCCTGTAGCCGATGGCGATAAAATAGGACAAAATAGGGACATCCCCTTGCCCTGGCCCTGAAAGCCGGCAAGACCCGCTGAAAGCGCCCTTCCCTACACCCCCAAAGTTCAGAACACCCTTCACCGTAAATTCAGCACTGAGCTCCGCACCAGCTTTGCCGGCCACGCAAGGGTGAGCTTTGACTGCGCAACTTCAGTATTCAAAAAATAGAAGACATAAAATGAATTCACGCTGATTGTTTGCGGTGAATATATTGATCTGCTGCCTGCGCCAATAGACCGGAACGGGTCATGTGATACTGCTCGGCGTAGCGGTCGACCTCATTCAGCAAATTCTCCGGCATAGTGATATTAACCCGTTTTGCCTTAACTTTTAGTTTGGCAAGATCAATGTCTACCAGGAGCCATACCCCTCCTTGATATTCGGGGTTTTCAGCCAGCAGTTCCAATGATGTTGGCGCCGGTACGGGTATATCTTCGCCCTCAAAATAGACTTCTGCTGCCTCCTGGATCATGTGAGGCAAATCCTCCCACTCATCTGCGGCAGAAAAGCAGCCGGGAAAGTCGGGGATAGTTACGCCATGGGCGTGTTTATCGTCTCCAAGGTGAACATATGCAGGATATAACATTTTATCTCCATTCCCAACCTGCCTGCCGGTAAATATTCCGCAAGGTTCCGGTTGGCATGTCTTTACGTGGATGTGGCACTACCACATGGCCAGCTTTTGACGGGTGTTTGTACTTCTGGTGGTCGCCTTTGCCACCGGCGCAATACCAGCCATCGTTTTCCAGCCGCTTGATGATTTACTTGCTGGTCATAAGTAATTTTATACACACCAGTACACATCATGTCAAAGAAAAAGGGGAAATAGATAGGACTTTATAACAGCAGGCTAATGTGATAAATAGGGGTTGGATATTTAAGGCCCTGTTTTTTTTGTTCCATTTGGGTAGATCACCGGTTCGCGCGCGCTTGCGTGAACCGGTAAATAATGAGCTAGGCTTCGCATAAGAGGTGATCACAGTGCTTCAAACAGAGTCGGTATTTGGAACTGACGAAGCTCGATTCATTGAAATGATAGATGGGCTGGCTTTATCCACTTGTAAGACGCGATACACATTCACTGCGACAGAAGAATTTGAGCAAATAATCCGGAATGATCCCAGTAAAGGAACGCAGATCTATTGGAGCGAGATTCTATCCAGATCGCATCTTACAGCCATAACTGGCATCCTGAGGAGTAGGCGCTGGATAGGTGCCGTTATTTCAGCGGTGGAAAGCAAGAATGCACTGGCATTTGCCGCTGCATTTCGAGGCCTCATCGAGTCAGCTGCGGACGTCTCAACCGCTCTTAAGAACGTCCCGAGTACACTCGCACGCAACCATTCACTTATCGCTAGTGCTCTATCTGGCGGCCTTGGGAAGACATTTCTTGTTGTGGACCAGATTGAGGACAATCTTATTCACTTTTCCTATGCGCGACACTTAACGAAGAAAGAGCGAGCCACTGCACCCCGTTCGCATGAAGCATTAAAGGTCCGTGAATATATAGATATTCTCGTTAAAGGTCAGGTTGCTGATATCGCCGAGTGCTACCAAGAGCTATGCGACTTGACACATCCCGGTGCTAGCTCAGTTTGGATGTGGCTAAGTCCTTTGAACGAGTTGGAACTTGATCTGGCGGCGGACCAAGATGATTCCGTGATTTTGTACTTTCTGGACCAGTACAGGACGACCTTTTTGGAACTGCTTATGTTCGCTTTCAACCCGGCCATCGTTACATTGAACGTTCTAAATTATTTTCCTTTAGTCCAATTTCACGTTTCAAAACTGTTAAACTGGGATCTTTCACGAATTCCCTTATGGCAAAAGTGTCAAAATGACCTCAAAAGCATTCGACCTCAGGCTCGTGCCCGGTTGAAGTCGGTAAAAGCATAACCGACGGCGACAGACGGACAAGCCGCTACGTCTTGAGAAAGAATTTCGGGAAATCATTTTCGAGCAGAGTTTCCCTATTCTG
>JBGQLM010000135.1:0-11401 GCA_041500085.1 Geobacteraceae bacterium | reverse complement strand
ACCTTGAAGAGTTCTTTCTGGCTGATGAAGCCAAGGCTGAAGAGGACTGAACCGAGGAGTTCGCCGGATTTTTTCTGTTCCTGCAGGGCGACCTGAAGCTGCTCATCCGTGATGAGCCCTTGATCGATCATCAAGTCGCCGATTCGTTTTTTAGGAGGCATAATACGTGACCCGTGATGGAGCTTCACTCATAAGAAACGGTTGGTATATTCACTACAAAACCTTATCGGCAGAACAGGATAAAGATTTAATATTTTGTAAATCGGTCGCTGAACCGGTGCGAATGGGCATAATAGACAGATTTGAGCTGTTAGTATGTCAGGAATGTTTGACTTTGAAAAAGGTTTTGATTTTACGATGGATGTGATTTCATCATAATTGTTAATGAGTTGTGTGCTTTTTGACTTGATTTGATGGCCAGGCTACGGTATGTTCAAAACATGAACACGCTAAGCAACGGCGCACCCGATGATTTCAAGGCTTTCCAGCTACTTTCTGAGGTTGCCGATGAACAGCCTGTTTCTCAGCGAGAACTGGCAAAGCGCTTGGGTATCGCCCTGGGGCTTGTCAATTCCTACCTCAAGAACTTCGTTGCAAAAGGTTTCATCCGCATAAAAAACTACCCTCAGAACCGGTATGCCTATCTGCTGACACCCAACGGGATGGCCGAAAAGGCCCGGCTGGCGTATCAGCACGTCAATTATTTCACCAGTCTTTACACGGTTACCCGTCAGGATTACTTGCAGCTTTTCCGTACCCTGGCTGAGCGCGGCGTTTCGCAGGTCAGCTTCTGCGGTGTGGATGAGGTGGCTGAAATCGCCTGGTTGTCGCTGCAGGAGGCGGGGATTGCGCTGGGGGAGGTCATGGATGACAATAGCCCCGGCCGTGACTTTATGGGCAGACAGGTCGTTGGCTTGTTGCCCGAACTTTTGACCGGACATCAGCTGGTTGTGATTACGTCACTCAAGCGGTCTGCCCAGCTCAGGTCTCGATTGTTGGAACTGGGAGCAAGTGACACCAGGATCATTTTTCCGGGCGGTACTAAGCCGTAAGCAGAGACCTACATCAATAACGACACGGGGGCACTTATGAAGGTGGTCATACTGGCAGGCGGACTCGGGACACGTTTGAGCGAAGAAACGGTTCTGAAACCAAAGCCGATGGTAGAGGTAGGCGGCAAGCCGATACTCTGGCACATCATGAAGATCTATTCCCATTTCGGATTCCACGATTTCGTTATCTGTCTCGGTTTCAAGGGCTACATCATAAAAGAATATTTCTCCAACTATTTCATGCATATGAGTGATGTTACCTTTGATATGGAACAAAACTCCATGGAGGTGCATCAAAAATATGTCGAACCGTGGCGTGTGACGCTGGTTGATACCGGTCAGGAGACCATGACCGGCGGTCGCCTTAAACGGGTCGCTCCCTACCTGGGAAATGAACCTTTCATGATGACCTATGGTGATGGTGTCGCGAATGTGGATATTGCCGGGCTCGTTAAATTTCACCACAATCATGGCCGACTGGCAACCGTGACGTCGACGCAGCCATCTGGGCGATTTGGCGCGCTCTGTTTCGGTGAGGGTGACCAGGTGACGGCGTTTCAGGAAAAGCCCGCCGGAGATGGAAACTGGATCAATGGCGGCTTTTTTGTGCTGGACCCGAAGATAATCGACTACATCGCCGGAGATGCAACGCTGTTCGAACGGGAGCCGATGGAGGGCCTTGCCGCTGATGGCCAGTTGATGGCCTTCAGGCATGACGGATTCTGGCAGCCGATGGACACCCTGCGGGACAAGAACCATTTGGAAGATCTCTGGATATCCGGTAACGCGCCATGGAAACTGTGGTAAGTCAAGGGGTGAAGGATATGGGCTTCTGGCAGGGGAAAAGGGTTTTTCTTACCGGTCACACCGGCTTCAAGGGTTCCTGGCTTTGCCTATGGCTCTCCCGGATGGGGGCGCACGTCACCGGCTATGCCCTGGAGCCGCCCACCGATCCGAGCCTGTTTGAGCTGGCGCGTGTAGATGAACTGGTGGACTCGTGTATTGCCGATGTGCGAGACTTGGAACGACTGAAGGCGGAGATGCTCAAGGCGTCTCCGGATGTTGTTATCCATATGGCTGCCCAGCCCCTGGTTCGCGATTCCTACAAGATACCGGTCGAAACCTACGCAATCAACGTCATGGGAGTCGTACATCTGCTGGAGGCTGTGCGCTCCTGCCCGGGCGTGAGGGCGGTGGTCAACGTCACTACCGACAAATGTTACGAAAACCGCGAATGGGTCTGGGGCTACCGCGAGAATGAACCCATGGGTGGATTCGATCCCTACTCCAACAGCAAAGGGTGCTCAGAACTGGTCACCGCCTCCTATCGTTCATCGTTTTTCAATCCTCAGCGCTTTGCCGAACACGGAGTAGGCCTGGCCTCCGCCCGTGCCGGAAACGTCATCGGAGGCGGCGACTGGGCCACTGACCGTCTTTTGCCGGATGTCATACGGTCTCTCCTGGCGGATGAGCCGGTGCGGATTCGTAATCCTCACGCCATACGCCCCTGGCAGCATGTGCTGGAACCGCTCTCCGGGTATTTGGCTTTGGCGCAGAAGCTGTATGAAGACGGCGCTCATTTCGCGGAAGGCTGGAACTTCGGACCTGTCGACGATGACGCCTGGCCCGTGGAAAGGATTGTTCAGCGGATGTGCCGGCAGTGGGGTGAGGCCGCACAGTACGAAATCGACGAAGGCGATCATCCCCATGAGGCCCACTATCTCAAGCTGGACTGCTCCAAGGCCCGCTCCGGACTGGGTTGGCAGCCCCGCTGGAGCCTGGAAAAAGCGTTGGACTCGATCATAGAATGGACACAGCACTATCGCTCAGGCGACGACCTGCAAAAGGTATGTCTGGGACAGATTGCAGAATATACGAGATAATCCCGATGACACATGAGGACACCGTGAGCACGTACGAGACAGAGGAAATAAAACTGAGACAGCAGGCTATCGATGCTGCCCTGGCATATCACCGGCATGCCCACGGGAAGAAACCGTTCGCCCCCGGCGACCGCATTCCCTATGCCGGCCGGGTATTCGATGAGAAAGAGATCAGCAATCTGATCGACTCATCTCTTGATTTCTGGCTGACCACCGGCCGTTTTGCCGAACGGTTCGAGCGCGACTTCGCCGCCTTCCTGGGCGTAGAGCACTGTTCCCTGACCAACTCGGGTTCCTCTGCCAACCTGCTGGCCTTCATGGCTCTGACCTCAGCGAAACTCGGCGAAAGGCGCATCAGGCGGGGCGACGAAGTCATAACCGTCGCTGCCGGTTTCCCGACTACCGTGGCACCGGTTATCCAGTATGGCGCCGTTCCAGTCTTCGTTGATGTATCACTGCCCACCTACAACATCGACATCAGCCGGCTGGAGGCAGCCCTTTCAGGAACAACCAAAGCAGTCATGGTGGCACATACGCTGGGCAATCCCTTTGACCTGACGTCTGTCAAGGACTTCTGCGACAGGCATGGTCTCTGGCTGATCGAGGACAACTGTGATGCGCTCGGCTCGCGCTATCTCTATAAGGGCAGCTGGCGTTATACCGGCACCATCGGCCATATCGGCACATCCAGCTTCTATCCTCCCCATCACATGACCATGGGGGAGGGGGGCGCGGTCTACACCGACGACCCGCTGCTGAAGCGGCTGGTGGAGTCGTTCCGCGACTGGGGGCGCGACTGCTGGTGCCCATCTGGTCGTGACAATACCTGCTCGAATCGCTTCGGGCAGCAGTTCGGCGAACTTCCCTTCGGTTATGATCACAAGTATGTCTACTCGCACTTTGGCTACAACCTGAAGGTCACCGACATGCAGGCCGCCATCGGTTGTGCCCAGCTTGAAAAACTTCCCGGCTTCATCGAGGCCCGCAAACGGAACTGGCGGCTGCTGCGTGACGGACTGGCCGACCTTGGTGAGCGCTTCATATTGCCCGAGGCTACCGAAAACTCCGATCCTTCCTGGTTCGGGTTCCTGCTCACCGTCCGCGCGGGAACAGGATTCAGCCGCGACCGGATCGTCAGCCACCTGGAGGGTAAAGGTATCCAGACCCGCATGCTCTTCGCCGGCAACCTGATCAAGCATCCCTGCTTCGACGAGATGCGCAGGGAGGGCACGGGATACCGGATAGTCGGTGCCCTGTCCACCACCGATACCATCATGCGGGATACCTTCTGGGTGGGCGTCTATCCCGGCATGACGGAGGAGATGGCAGGCTATATGCTGGAGACCATCAGAGAATTTATTCGGAAGGTCTAACCATGCAGATACGCGAAACGACCATACCGGGCTGTTTTGAGATAACTCCCCACCTGTTCATGGATGAACGCGGCTCCTTTGTAAAGACCTTCCACCACGATGTCTTCCAACAGCATGGTCTGGAAACAGAGTGGCGGGAAGAGTACTACTCAGTCTCTCGCAAAGGGGTTCTGCGCGGGATGCATTTCCAGACACCGCCGTCTGATCACGCCAAACTGGTCTACTGCACTGCCGGTAGGGTGCTGGATGCCGTGCTGGACCTGCGTATCGGCTCACCCACCTATCACCGGCACCTCCTGATTGAGCTCGACGCTGAAACTGCTCGTATGCTGTACCTCCCCAAAGGGGTGGCCCATGCTTTCTATACGTTGAGTGAGAGCGCAACCATGATGTACAAGGTGAGCACTGTCTATGCTCCCACGTGCGACACTGGGATTCTGTGGAACTCGGCCGGAATCCCCTGGCCGGACAGCCATCCGGTTGTTTCAAAACGGGACAGCACCCTTCCCGCGTTATCAGATATCGCCGACGATCTCTTCCGGTACAGGTCGAACACCCTATGATTCCACGCACGGCATTGCTGACCGGAGGCACCGGTTTTATCGGGTCCCACCTCGCCAAACGGCTCGTTCGTGATGGGTGGAATGTCCACATGGTTACCACCTCACGGAGTAATTGTGATCAGCTGCATGAAATTGCAGCCGATGTCACGTTTCATGTCCACGACGGGACCAGTGCCGTGATGGCCGAGATCGTTGCCGGTGTGAAACCAGTGGTCGTCTTTCACCTTGCTTCGCTCTTCCTGTCGGAGCATACAGCCGAACAGGTTGAGCCGTTGATACGGAGCAACCTCCTGTTCGGAACCCAGCTTGTCGAGGCGATGGCGGCCAATGGGGTGCGTCTGCTGGTCAACACCGGCACCTCATGGGAGCATTATTGCAGCAAGCCCTATTCACCGGTGAACCTGTATGCTGCCACAAAACAGGCCTTCGAATCCATCCTTCAGTATTATGTGGAAGCTAAAGGTCTTCAGGCAGTTACACTCAAGCTGTTTGATACCTATGGCCCTGCTGACCCGCGACCGAAGCTGTTCACCCTGCTGCGAAGGATTGCCGATGAACAGAAGGCGCTGGACATGTCTCCCGGTGAGCAAATGATCGATCTGGTGCATGTCGATGATGTGGTGGAGGCCTTTATATTGTCGGCTCAACGTCTGCTGAGCAATGCTGTTGAAGGACATGAACGCTATGCCGTATCTTCATGTCGGCCAATCAGGTTGCGGGAGCTGGTCGAACTCTTCGGACGTGTAACCGGCAGGGCATTGCCAATTGCATGGGGAGGCAGACCGTATCGTGAGCGTGAAGTGATGATCCCCTGGGATACAGGGGCCCTGGTGCCGGGGTGGCTGCCGAAAGTGGGGCTGGAAGAGGGACTCAGGCAGGTGGAAAACATAAAGCGGGGTCATGTTATATGAATATTTTACTGATTTACCCTGGCCTGGTTGAAGGTTTTGATTCGTACGACAAGAGAAGCAACTGGTTCAACCACGGCATCGGCATCATATCCTCCATACTGAAGAATGACGGTCATCTGGTTACCTATCTTGATCTCAGAAAACTCCAGGGATGGGATGATGTCGAAGCTGAGATTAATCGTATCGAATTTGATCTTGCATTGATCTCTGTTGCCACGGTGGACTTCGAACCTGCTCAAAAACTGGCAGAACTGATCAAGTCGAAGGATCCGGACCTGAAAATCATGGTAGGCGGACCACATCCGACACTGATGACCGGCGAAACCGCGGAGGTCGAGTCGTTTGATTTCATTTTCACCCATGAAGCCGAAATAACCCTTCCCGCGCTCCTTCACAGATTGCCCGAGACCCCCCGCATCATAAAAGGTGAGATGCCGCCGGACTTGGACACTCTCCCTTTTGTCGACAGGAGCTTGGCACCCATGGGAGAGACACCCTGGTTCGCCGGGCTTGAGCAGCCTTATTTCTCGATTACCGCTTCGCGGGGCTGCCTGTATAAATGCACGTTCTGCCAGCCGGCAGAACGGGCGATCTTTGGCAACCAGGTGAGAAAAAGAAGTGTCGACAATGTCCTGGACGAACTGGAATATCTCTCACAACACTACGGCATGCAATCCTTCATGATCCACGACGATTGCTTCACCCAGTACTACTCGTGGGTAGAGGAATTTTGTGAGAAAAAGGCCAAACGCGGTCTGACCCAGCAGTTTGTGTGTCAAAGCCGGGCTGATATCATCTGCAATCGTTCTGACCTGATGAAGAAGCTCGTCGACGTGGGGCTCGTCTGGGTATTGATTGGGTTTGAAAGTGGCAGTGACCGGATTCTTGAGTTTATCAAGAAGGGCTCCACCGTTGAACAGAATATCCAGGCCGGCCGAATCTGCAAGGGACTCGGAATCAAGATCTTTGCGAATTATATGTTCGGTCTCCCAACTGAAACCGGGGAGGAGATGGAGCTGACCGCGCGGATGATGCAAAAAATCAGGCCCGATATATTCAGTCCGTCTGTATTCACCCCAGCACCGGGCAGTGATCTCTACACCTACTGCATTGAGCATGGACTTGTGCTTATAGACTCATCGGCAGGCTACAGCAGGTCGGTGCAAAGCGGTGAAAAAATAAAGGGTGTAGACTATCGCCTGGTAAACCGTCTTGTGCTTGAGAGCATGCACGGCCCCGTTGTCGGCAGATTCAAGTATCTGCTTTCAATGGTGAAGAAGCAGGTGATGATCACGTCCCATCTGCGCCGATTGCGAGAGAAGATGAGGCTGGGCAAAAGGTGAGCTCTGATATCGGGTCGCGTCTCGCGAAAAACTCCACGTACAATCTATTGCGCGTGCTCATTACTGTACCAGTTACGTTGTGTATTTGGCCGTATATAGTGAGACATCTGGGGAAAGAGGAATTCGGTATCTGGGCTCTGGTAGGAGTCATATCATCCTACGCGCAATTGAGTGATTTCGGCATAACCGAGGGACTCGTGAAATTTGTTGCAGAGTATGATGCGCGGGATGATTCAGAAGGCCTAAACCGACTCGTCAACACGGTCTTGTGTGTCTACGTTTTCTTGAGTATTGCTGGGAGTCTTGTATTCACGGGACTGCTGCCATTGATAGTGGATGACATACTGAAGATTCCGGCGCTCCTTCGGGAAAAGGCGCTTCACACATTTTTTGTTGCAATACTGCTTTTCTTCGGAAATATGGTCCTTGGTGTTTTCGGATCACTTATCATCGGATTTCAGCGTATGGGTTACAGCAACCTTATCTCGATCGTGTCGACGATCCTCACTGCCTGCGGTACGATCGTCTTTCTGAATGCCGGATTCGGACTCCCCGGGCTTGTGTATAACAATGCCATAGTATCAGTTGTCATAGCCGTTGCAAACCTCGTGGCAGCAAAACGGCTCTTTCCCTCCCTTCACATTGCTCCGTTCAGGCTTTTCAGCAGAACGGATCTTGCGAAGATATTCAGTTTCAGTTGGAAAGTGCAGTTGACCAATATCACACAGCTCATGATTTTTCAGATTGACAGGGTGCTGCTGAGTCATTATGTGGGACTTTCAGCAGTAAGCTATTACGAAATAGCAAACCGCATCGCGTCTCAGGCCAGAATGGTAATCGCCACTATGTTTTCTCCGATGATCCCTGCGGCTTCGGCTCTCCATGCATTAAGCGATGAGACAAAGATGGCCGGCTTATACAGACGCTCGCTTAAATACATGGTCGTGGCCGCAGTCCCGTGCTCGGCCGTGGTGATCGTTCTGGCTGGCCCGTTTGTTCGAACCTGGATTGGTCCTGGATATGAAACG
Organism: Geobacteraceae bacterium; assembly: GCA_041500085.1. Classification (GTDB taxonomy): domain Bacteria; phylum Desulfobacterota; class Desulfuromonadia; order Geobacterales; family DSM-12255; genus VEOV01. The sequence continues at coordinate 3,248 of JBGQLM010000135.1, read as the reverse complement.
AGTGCCCTGACGATGCAACTTCTCATGGGGGTGTATTTTATCAACCTCCTCACCGGCCCCGGTGGATTTATAATGAGCGGAATAAACCGTCCCGAAGTCGGCATGAGATCGTCAATTATGGCTGGGCTCATAAATCTGACGGTATGCTTTGTACTCGTTAAAATGATAGGTTACTACGGAATCATAATCGGGTTATTTGCATCGGTCGCACTCTCCGGGGGATATTTTGTTTGGATGCTGCATCAGGCGATCCCTGATCTTTCATGGAATATCTACCCCCGGGCCATGACTCGGCCACTGCTGATATCGACACTATTAGTGGCGATTATGGCACTTCTGAATAACGGCTTTTCCCTGGAGGGTTATCTATTACTGTGCCTAACCGGTGGAGGGTTCTGCGTTATTTATCTATTTGCCATACTTCAGGGGGATTACTTTGACCAGTTTGACCGGACGACACTTATGCGGCTTGTACCCCCCGCATTGAGAAAAGTATGATCAAGCAGGTCACGCCACGGATAAGCATATGCATCCCGACCTACAACTATGGCCGATTTATCGGCGATTCTCTTGCGTCGGCCCTGAATCAGACCCTCCGTGACCTGGAGGTTGTGGTTGTGGATAACTGCTCCACCGATGATACCGCTGAGTTTGTGGAACGCTTCGCGAAGACTGATCCACGGGTTCGCTATTACTGTAACGAAAAAAATGTTGGCATGGTGGGAAACTGGAACCGGTGCCTTGAGTTGGCGCGGGGCGAGTTTGTAACGATCCTCTGTGCCGATGACGTCCTCTCTCCCGGTTTCGTCGAGCAAACAATCGATTTCCTTGACCGCCACCATGATGCTGTACTTGTGGCCACTGCACGACACATCGTGGCAGAAAACTTGGATGAATTGGAGATACTGTCGACCTGGGAGGGAGAACGGGTAGAAGATGGGGCACTCGTCATCTGCAAGTGTCTTGTTGAGGGAAATCTTGTCGGGGAGCCGACAGCCGTTGTTTTTCGGAGGAGAGCTACTTCAAGAGGCTTTTTGCCAAAGTACCATCATCTTACGGATCTGGAGATGTGGCTGCACCTCCTCGAGAAGGGGAAATTCGGGTACTTGCCGACACCGTTGTGCAGCATCCGTCGGCATGGTGCTCAAGAAACGATCTCATCGATTGCTTCACTTTCGTTTATCGACGATGAATTTACGCTCTATGACGATTACATAGAGCGCGACTATGTCGGATTCTCGTACCTGCTGAAAAAGAAGCTGCTGTTCCTGAAAAACAGGGTCCTCTGGTCGTTTCATACGGAGCGTGACGAGGCGGAGTTGAAGGAGAAGATATCGCGCAGATCCAGTTTTGTATTATTTTTGATTCTTTATCGTATCAAGCAGCTGGCTGATCTTGCGAAGGGGCACCACAAACGATAATGAAGCCTTGTGTGTACATCATCATACTCAACTGGAATGGCTGGCGGGACACCGTTGAATGTGTCGAGTCCTGTTTTACGCTTACCTATTCCAACTATAAAATTCTGATCGTGGATAACGGCTCAACCGATGATTCTGAATCCATCCTGCGGGGGAGGTTCCCGGATGTTCTACTGTTGCAGAGTGGCTCGAATCTGGGGTTTTCGGGTGGGAATAATATCGGAATACAATATGCCCTTCACCATGGAGCGGAGTATGTCTGGCTCTTGAATAATGATACTATCGTTGCTGAAGAGAGCCTCACCGAGTTGGTAAATGTGGCCGATGAAGATGATCGAATCGGTATCGTCGGATCTAAACTTTACTACTACGCAGAACCGGAGAGGATCGTTTTTGCCGGTGGCTTCTGGAAGGGGTCACCCCTCTATCCATCTGACCGGGGTGTAAACGAAATCGATCTGGGACAGTATGATGCAGTAGAAGATGTAGATTATATAACGGGCTGCAGCCTGTTGATCAAGTCAGCTGTAATACATGATATCGGCGAGATGTCTCCTGATTTTTTTCTCTACTGGGAGGATATCGACTGGAATGCGTCTGCCGCGGAGCATGGCTGGAGAATCGTATATGCCTATGCCTCCTGTGTCTGGCATAAGGTCGCCGCGTCCTCAAACAGTCAACCAGGAATGAAAACCTACTACAGTGTGAGAAACAGGCTGCTGTTTCTTCAACGTCACCGGCGATCCATCGTTTTCTCGACGTTCTTGCGTACACTTTTTCTATGCTTGCGGTACGCGGTGAGTGGGCAAAAAAGTGTAGCATCGCTGTACTTCAACGGGCTGAAAGACTTTGCCCGCGGCCGATTCGGCCAGATGCGTTGATACGAGCTGACAAGCTGACAAGCTGATGAAACATAATCCAAAACGCCGCCAGGTACGCTGAAATGAAGATTACCTTTATAAATGTTCGAGTCGATGTTTATCCCCAGATGGGAATCTGCTACCTTTCGTCCTATCTGAAGGAGCACCTCCCGGGAGTCGAAACCTGCCTGATCGAGCTGGTGTTTGGTGAAAACCGGGAAAGGGCTGTCCGAAAGATACTGGCGACCAAGCCGGACCTTATCGGTATTACAACATATTCGGTTGGATATCAGGAGGTCATAGAGCTCAGCAACCTTTTGAAAAGCGTATCACCCTCTACACCGGTGATTCTCGGTGGGCCGCACATCACTACGCTGCCGCAGACCATGTCCGACACATCTGACCTGGCGGTGATCGGCGAAGGGGAACAGACCCTACTGGAGATCTGCCGCTTATGGCAGGAGAGCACAGCCGGTGCCGCCTCACCTGAGCGCGCCTTCCGCAGCTTTCTCGATGCTCCCGCTCTGGCAGACATCAAAGGGATTGCGTACCGGGCGGCCGGTCAACTGGTCTGCACAGCACCCAGGGAGCTGATAGCTGATCTGGACTCCGTACCTCCTCCGGACCTGTCGATCCTCAATATGCGCTGGTACACATCACTCAAGCAGTTCCTGGTGAAAAAAGGGCTGTATCACGGCTTCACGCTGCTCACATCGCGTGGCTGCCCCTACAGCTGCCGCTTTTGCCAGGCCTCAGCCCTGTGGAAGAAGGTCCGCTATCACTCGGCTGAACGGGTAGTCTGGGAGATTGAACGTCTTCGTAATGAGTATCCCAAAATCAACGCACTGAACATCATCGATGACCTGAGCATCGCCAACAAACCGCGGCTCAAGGAGATTGTCCGGCTGATGCAGGAGAAAAACCTGCAAAAACGCTTCGACATAGGCATCAATGGACACGTCAATGT
>JBGQLM010000134.1:0-11457 GCA_041500085.1 Geobacteraceae bacterium | reverse complement strand
TGAACTCCTCCCGTACCAGCCATTCCCAGGGGTAGAGCTTGAAGAGATTGCTGATCGGCTCATCATCAAGGTCGACAAACTGCCCGGCAGTCTCGTCCCAGCCGATTTCATTTATAAAGAGCAGCCGGGTCTCCATCCCGCCCTGAATGGCGGTGTCACGCAGATATTCCAGGTTTCCGAGGTCTTCCGCGCTGTCTGCAGCGCAGGCAAAATGGAGCAGCTTGCCCGACCTACCGGGCCACTCTTTCCAGGAGGCGATCAGCTTCTCGTGGATGGAATTGAACTGGTCGGCCTCCGGGAAACATTCCTGGAGCCAGAACCACTGCACCACGCTTGCCTCCAGGACGGAGGTGGGGGTATCGGCGTTGTACTCCAGCAGTTTTGGCGGTGCAGAGCCGTCATAGGCAAGATCGAAACGGCCGTAGAGGGAGGGATCGTCCCGTTCCCAGGAAGCGACGATATCAGGTACGAAGCGTTCCGGTATCCCCAACCGGGCGAAAAGCCGTTCGCTGATGATCCGCTCGGCAGCTTCGATGCAGAGCCGCTGCAGCTCCGCAGTCGCCAGGTCGATGGTGTCGATTTCGGCGGCGCTGAAACGGTAACAGGCGGATTCATCCCAGTAGGTCTCATCATCGATGGTATGGTAGGTCATGCCGAGTTGCTCGACCCGTTCCTCCCAATCCTGGCGCGGCGTCAGATCAAGACGCTCCATGGCCACCTCCGTGAGAAGCGTGGAAGCTCCCCAGAGAGCCGAAGCCGCCGCGGGAAACCATGGTTGCGCCCACGGCGCGGGTAGCACGGGTCCCCCCCCGGTCATAGTTCGGTCCGTACCAGTAGCCGGAGCGGTAGTAGTGGCTCCCTTGGCCCGGCTCACTGCAGTCCTGTGCATTGCCGCCCCAGTCATCGAGGCAGTCTTTGCGGTTCTTGTAGAGATAATGGCGACTGTCGCCGTAGCTTGACACGGCCAGAGTCCCCATCAAAACCAGCGAAATCTGCAGCGAGCGTCGCCGCGCCGGGAGCGGCTCTCTCAGAGGGGTGACGGCGTTCGGCGCCGCCTCTTCGCCGGTCTTGCAGTACCGTTCCCAGACGGAGAGCCTGGGGAAGAAGTCGGTGTAGAAAAGGCAGGCCACCGCCATGAAGAGATAAAAATCGAGCAGGTTGCCGGTCAGGAGAAAGAGGAAGAAGGCGCCAGTGCCGACGTTGATGACAATCATCGAAGAGCGGAAGGCGCTCTTTCTGGCAACGCTGAGCCGTTCGCTCCAGGTGATTTTCTCCTTCTGCGGCAACGTCTCGGCAGAAGCTGCCGGCTGCAGCAGCGGATTGATCTGCCTGAGCAGCAGATAGGCCGCAACCGTCAGCAGTATGGCAGCAAGGCGGACTCCATCGTCAGGGATGGATTTAGCGATGCCGTTGAAGTCGTCGGAAAGTCCGACGATGAAGACCATCACGATAGCGTAGATAGAAAACAGGAAGAGCGCGACCCGGTAATCCTTGACCGCCTTGTGGTATTCGCCGAGCAGCAGCGCACTGACCTTACGGTCCTTGCCGGCACCGCTCCCCTGGCAGTCTATGACCGTTCCATCCTGCTTATCTTCCTTCAGGAGGATATCGAAGCGGCTGACAGCAGCTATTTTCAGCCGGTCGAACAGCTCCTGGCCAACCATGAAGCGCCTGACGGTGATCCGTTCGCGCAGGTTCTGCTTGCTGCCATGGTAGAAACGGATCTTCGCCGTATCGGCAGTCATGATCACTTTGCTTGCCGGAATTATTGTCTCGCCGAAGAACCAGCGCTGCTTGATCACCCGGTCTGCTTCCAGGGTGACCTGCTGTGTGGCCAGACACTCGATCAACAGGATGACGAACGATGCCAACAGCGCTGCCGAGAGCAGATGCAGGGCGAACTCGTTGCTTGCGATGCCTAAAATGAGTAACCACAGGACACAGATCGCGCCGATGACCACAAAAACTTTCTTCCCCGGCAGGTAGCGAGCGACCAGCGGCTCGCCGTAATGACCTCCTCCAGGCACCGCCCCGGATGTCGAGACCTGTTCCTTGTCCAGACTGCTCTGTTGCCGGCCCATGCCCACCTGCCGGGCATGTGTGCCGGCGACCTGTCGTTGCGGCTTCTCCAGCGGCAGCATGGCGGAGGTCGGAGAAGCCTGGGCCGGAGCAGGTTCTACTTCCTTGACCGTGCATATCGCCCCGGCGCCCTCCAGTTCCTCCAGCAATGCAGAGGCTATGCCGCCATCCAGATCATTACGGATAATGGCGCCTGCACCTGGCTTGAACAGATCACGGACTTGGGCATTCTCGAGCCCCAGGACCATACTGAGCTTGTTCAGCACATCCGGAGGATTGCTTCCTTCCACCAGTTTCCCACTGAATACAATATTGAATTTCTTGTCTGCCACTGTGAAGCCTCCCGAAAAGAAGACTGTATGATATCTACTATATATGGGGCTGGGGGGCACCGGTCGGTTTTTTGGATCGGTGTGCCGATTGTCGGAACTCGTTTCTTATTAAGAATGCTGTGGTTATAAATGGATGATGTGTCTCATGTCAAGGGCAGACTCTTCACGTGGTTCACTGGATTTCTGATCCAAAGGCAGCTCCGCTTCAAGCCGCTACAATTACAATCCCCTCTAATAGGGCAAACTCCAGGAAAGAAGCAGCATCTTCAGCCGGTATGCCGAGCTCTGCGGCGATCTTCCCGGCAGTTTTCCTGGCGTCGAGCTTTTCCATCAGCCTGTAGTAGGGGAGATCAATCGATTCCGTCAGGATCTCGCCGTCTTTCGGGTAGATGACGGCATAGGAACCGTCAGGAGAGAGCGAAGCGGCCAGAGCCTTCAGATCGGCGTGGCCTGCTTCCAGCAGTTCGAGGATTTCGTAATTGAAGGTCGCCAGCCCTGCCGATCCGGCAAGGCTCAGGCAGAGGTCGGACGGATCGGGACTCATCACGTCCGGTATTTCCGGCGGGACCGCCATGAGTGCGGCAGCGTAATGATAGTTGTAGATGATCAGGTCCATAGCGACCGGCAGAAGTTTCTTCAGCCGTTTTTCCGCAAAAAGATCCTTGATGAAGCCGCATTGCAGCTCAAGAATCCCCTCGTCGCTCAGTCCGCCTGCTTCTTCAGGAGCTGTTCCCCTCTGTTCCGCATAGGTGTAAAAAGCTTCGAGAAACCGGTTTGGCTTCATTCCGAGAGGATGCAGAGTGCTCATGAACCATGATACGGCCTTCCCCCTGCTGTAGAAGATGTCGCAGGCCGCTGCCAGTTTCCCGGCTTTCCTCATATCGTCTTCCGGGAAGTCGGGGGTGGAGATCAGCCGGTACGGGGGAAACTGCTGATACTCAAGCCCAAGCGCACTGCTTCTTTCTGCCAGTCTGGTGCCGGGCAGGAGTGCAAGGGGAAAGATGTCGAGATGGTTCGGATAGAGGCCGAGGGCAAAGTCGAGGCTTTGGTTGAATCCTTCGAAGCTATCGCCGGGCAGTCCGTAGATAAGGTCAAAACCGAAGACCGCGCCGGTCTCGTTCAGCAGGGTAATCCGGGAGACAAAGTCCGATCTGTTGAAGCTTCTCCCGACGTTTTTCAGCACTTTGCCGTCTGCACTCTGAAGGCCTATCTGCAGGGAGCAGGTTATGGAAGCAAAGAGTGCAGCCTGTTCCCTGTCGATGAATTCGCTCCGTACTTCGAAATGAAAGTGGATATGCGGGGCGATCCTCCGGATAAGCTTAAGGATTCGTACTGCCCGTTTGCTGTCGCTGTTGAAGGTGGAGTCGAGCACGATGACCTGCGAAACCCCATTCTTAACAAACCATTTCAGCTCACCTTCCAGCCTTTCCATGGAGAAACGCCTGACCTTGCGGCTCCCCCCGGCGTCGAAGCAGAAATCGCAGGCAAAGCTGCAGCCTCGGGAGATCTGCCAGAGCATTCCGGAATATTTTGCCGGGTCGATCGCGCCGTTCAGAAAAGGTGAAGGGATTTTATCGAGATCGGTCATCTCTGCCGATGGATACGACTTAAGGGAACCGTTCTCCAGGAGTGCCGTCCCGGGAGTCCCGGCTATCCCTGTTCTCTCGCAGATGCGCATTACAGTGCAGGTCAAGGGAGCCTCCCCGTCTCCATGAATCAGAAAGTTCCAGGGAGCTTCCCTGAGGAGTTGCTGCTGATCAGCCGTTGCTTCAGGACCGCCGCAGAACAGGACGGTATCGGGTATTGCCGTTTTCAGAAGTTTTGCTGCCGAGGTGCAGAGCTCCCTGTTCCAGACGTAGACGGAGAAACCGGCCATGTCGGGTTCAGTGGCTATGACGGCTGTGGCGCACTCAAGTGCACTCTGTTCCGTATACAGATCGAGGATGGTTACAGCTACTTTCCCGGACAGTTGAGGAGAGCTCTTCAGGGATGCGGCGAGAAAGGCGTTTGCCAGCGGAACTGACTGGGGGGACCTGCCGGGGTGGATTGAGACGAGGGTAATCCTGATTGGTCCTGGCGAGCGCATCCTTATTGCTTTACGGCGATCTTTGCCGGTCTTGCCTTCAGTTTCGGCGCACCGTTTTCGATAACAACCCGGAATTCGACTTCAGCACAATGATGTTTGCTTCTGAGGGTCTCACGCTGCGTCTCGATGACAGAGAACATCGTGTCCCTGCTGATGTTGTCAGTGGGGAGGTTGCACTTCCGGCGTGCTTCAAGATAGTGCTGAAAGACAAGCTCGATATCATTCTGCTGCGGGTTTTCATGGAATTGTGACGGCGGATGTGGAGCGTCTTCGGCGAGGTGCCGTGCCATCTTGAAGCGGTCGCGGGAGTATTTCCCCTCTTCGATGAGCCGGTTTATCCTCGTCCAGTACTGTTTGTAGCTGCTGAATTTGCCGGACAGGGTGTTGAATCTGAATTTCATCATGGTATTGACGATCGTGGAGGTATTGTACCGCCTGATGAAGCGCTCGATATCTTCGCAGAGCTTGAGCGGCTCCCTCCTTTCTATGCCGAGGAAGTACTGCTCGTACTTGACAATCAGTTCCGAAATACTCCCTTCAAGAAAGGCTATGTCTTCCTGTATTCCCATCTTCTCTCCAGTGGCAAACTATAAACTTGACCGGTTCTAATGTAAAGCCGAAACAGAGTTGCTGCAACCCTTTTCCTTCCTGAAACAATCCTTTATAGCTTGACCCGCAAAGGTTCTATCGGCTAAAGTACAGCCGGTGTCTAGTGATTTACGGGGGATGATATGGGCCAAATTGCAGCTATTATTCTTGCAGCGGGCAAGGGAACACGCATGAAGTCCGATCTGGTCAAGGTCATGCACCCGCTCGGGGAAAGACCGATGATCTCCTGGCCCGTGCAGACGGCAAAAAATGCCGGAGCAACACGGATCGCAGTCGTGATAGGTCATCAGGCGGAGAGGGTAAGAGATTTCTTTTCTGCGGACGGTTCGATCACTTTTGCCGTCCAGAATGATCAGCTCGGTACGGGTCATGCCGTGGCTGCTGCGCGTGAAGCACTTGAAGGGTTCAAGGGCACGGTGCTCATTCTTTGCGGAGACGTGCCGCTCATACGTACGGAAACCCTTTCATCGATGCTTGCCGCACATGCCGGCAAGGGTGCGGCAATCACGGTCCTTACCACTCACATCGAGAACCCTTTCGGATACGGGAGAATCATCAAAAGGGAAGGCGGAAGGATCAGCCGGATAGTAGAGGAAAAAGATGCAACTCCGGAAGAAAAAGAGATCTCGGAGATAAACTCAGGGATATACAGCGTATCTTCGGAATTCCTGTTCGATGCGGTTTCCCGCCTGAAAAATGATAATGCCCAGGGAGAGTATTATCTCACCGATATAGTCAAGACAGCCGCTGAAAAAAACCTGCTCTGTCTCGCATACCATACCGATGAGCCTGAAGAGGTAATGGGGGTGAACGACAGGGTGCAGCTTTCTGTCGCCGCTGCCATTCTTCGTGGAAGGATAAACCGGGAGCTTATGCTTTCCGGGGTCACCATGATCGATCCTGGGGCTGTTTATATAGAAGACGGGGTAAAGATCGGTCCGGACTCCGTCATTTATCCCAATGTCCATATAAGCGGCAGAAGCAGGCTTGGTAAAGGATGCCTGGTCGAGCCGGGAGTAGTGATCCGTGACTGCCTCATAGGAGAGGGTGTGACCATCAAGGCCGGTTCCATCCTTTCCGAATCACAGGTTGGGGATGAAGCTGCAATCGGACCGATGGCTCATCTCAGGCCCGGGTCGGATCTTGGTGCCCATGTCAAGATCGGGAACTTTGTAGAGACCAAAAAGATTGTCATGGGAGATGGATCGAAGGCATCTCATCTGACCTATCTGGGTGATGCCGAGATAGGAAGCGACGTCAATATCGGGTGTGGAACCATAACCTGTAATTATGACGGTGTCAGAAAACACAAAACCACGATCGGAGACAGGGTCTTTGTCGGAAGCGATGTTCAGTTCGTGGCTCCGGTTACGATCGGAAGCAACTCCCTAATAGCGGCAGGTACGACAGTCACAATGGATGTCCCGCCTGATTCGCTTGCCATAGCCCGCACACCGCAGGTTAACAAGGAAGGGTGGAAGCTAAGGAAGAAGTAGTATTATTTTTTTTGAATAGTAGAGTGACTTGAACTTTTAACGGAGTCTTTATGTGCGGCATTGTCGGCTATATAGGAAGCAAACAGGCGACCCCTGTCATTCTTGACGGACTCAAGCGGCTTGAGTACCGCGGGTATGATTCGGCAGGGATCTGCACGATAGTAAACGGAGCTGCAGTTGTTGTCAGAAGCGAAGGGAAACTGGTAAACCTTGAAAATCTGCTGGCGTCTAACCCTCTTCCCGGTTCAATAGGCATTGGTCATACCCGGTGGGCAACTCATGGCAGACCTTCGGAGAAAAACGCCCATCCCCACAAGGCAGGATCGGTGATAGTTGTCCATAACGGCATCATTGAGAACTATCTGAGTCTGAAAGAACAACTCAGAGGAGTAGGTCATGTTTTCAAAAGTGATACGGACACCGAAGTCATCTCTCATCTGATCGAAGAGAAGCTGCAGGCCGGCGGCGGTTTTGAACAGGCAGTGCGCAGCGCGCTGCAGGAGGTGCGCGGAGCCTATGCGATCTGTGTTCTCTGTGAGGAAGAGCCGGGAGTCCTGATAGCAGCTAAACAGGGTTCCCCGATGGTTGTAGGTATCGGTGAGTCGGAGTTCTTCGTTGCGTCCGATATCCCGGCGATACTCTCCTACACCAGAAAGATGATCTTTATGGAGGATGGCGAGTTCGCTCTTTTCAGAGCTTCGGCAAATGAGCCCGAGTTCTCGACTATAAACGGGATCAGGATCGAGAAGCAGTCGAAGCATATCGACTGGTCGCCGCTCATGGCAGAAAAGGGAGGCTACAAGCATTTCATGCTGAAGGAGATCTACGAGCAGCCGCGAGCCGTAAGGGATACTATTGCCGGGAGGTTGAATGAGGAAGAGGGAGACGTGTTCCTGGAGGATTTCCAGCTTTCAAACGAAGATTTCTCTGCAATAGAGAGGGTTTGCATAGTTGCCTGCGGCACATCCTGGCACTCCGGCCTGGTCGGTAAATTTCTGATAGAGGAGCTTTGCCGGATACCGGTAGAGGTAGATATCGCTTCTGAATTCCGGTACCGGAACCCGGTGGTGAACGACAAAACCCTGCTGATCCTCATCTCGCAGTCCGGGGAGACCGCAGACACACTTGCCGCGATGCGGGAGGCAAGGTCAAGAGGGGCACGGGCTCTGGCGATCTGCAATGTGGTCGACTCCTCGATCGCCAGAGAGGCAGATGCAGTCCTTTATACCCACGCAGGGCCGGAAATAGGGGTTGCTTCGACAAAAGCCTTCGTAACCCAGTTGGTCGCACTGTATCTGGTTTCGGTCAGATTCGGACGCGCTCTTGGACGCGTGGACAGAATAAAAGGAAGGGAGCTGATTTCAGGACTGCTTCACGTTTCGGCTTTGATCGAGGAGACTCTGAAGCTGGATTCAGCGGTCGAAAAAGTTGCCCGCCGCTTCATGAATTCCCGGGATTTTCTTTATCTCGGTAGGGGTATGAACTATCCGATAGCACTGGAAGGTGCGCTCAAGCTGAAGGAGATCTCTTACATCCATGCGGAGGGTTATCCGGCCGGCGAAATGAAACACGGTCCGATTGCACTTATCGATGAGAATATGCCGGTTGTGGTGCTGGTCCCTAAGAACAACACCTATGAAAAGGTGGTCTCAAATATGGAGGAGGTCATCGCAAGAGGCGGAAGGGTTATTGCCATCTGTTCTGCCGGCGACGCCGCTATAAAGGATAAAGCTGAGGTGGTTATCGAGGTGCCGGATGCTCCTGAAGAGATGATACCTCTACTGCTCTCTGTGCCGCTGCAGTTGCTTGCGTATCATATTGCAGTCCTCAAGGGGACGGATGTGGACCAGCCGAGGAATCTGGCGAAAAGCGTAACGGTTGAGTGAGGGCTTCTATATATTCCTGCAGCTCTGACGGGGCGAGTGGTTTCGAGAGATAACCGCTTATTCCCATCTCGTTGCAGAGTTTCAAGTCTCTCGGGTTGTCGGATGAACTCAGCACGATCACCGGCAGATCTGACTGGCTGTATTTTTCCCGGATGCTTGAGAGCAGGCTGATGCCGCTTATTTTTGGGAGCTGAAGGTCCAGCAGTACAAGTGAGGGAAGAGGATCGGCGTTCTCCCCGAGGATTCTCTTAATCGCTTCTTCGCCGTTTTTTGATGTTTCGACTTTCAGAGGAAAAGGGAGTTTTCTGATGAGCCTCATTGTCAGGAAGCGGTCGTCATCATTGTCCTCGACTAGCAGAATGCTGAACTCTTTCATTGTGCATAACCTCTGGTACCAGCTCCCTGATCTTCCTTGCCTTTCGGAAGGATGAAGTAACAGGTAGTGCCGACTCTCTCGCTGCTTTCCAGCCAGATCCTTCCGCCATGTCTTGATATTATTCGCTGCACGATCGCAAGTCCGACGCCTGTGCCCGGGAATTCATCAATGTTGTGCAGCCTCTGGAATGGTTGAAAGAGCTTTTCGTAGTAGGTCATGTCAAATCCGGCACCATTATCCCTGATAAAACATATTGCTTCGCCGGCTTGTTTCACAACCCCGAATTCGATCGTTGCGTCACTTCTCTCTTTGGTGAACTTCCAGGCATTCCCGAGCAGATTCTCAAGGGCGAGCCATATCAGTTTCATGTCACCAAATACCATGACATTCTCCTGGATATTGAAGCTGACCTCTCTTCCGGGTTCCCTCTGCCTGAGCGATGCCGCAACTGCGCCTACAAGTTCGCTTAAATCGAGATTCCGCGGGGTCATTTCACGCTGCTGGATCTGATAAAGGGTCAGCAGGGCAGAAAGAACTCTGTCCATCTGATCCCCTGTCGCAGCGATTCTGTTTATATAGTGAATACCCTGCGCATCAAGAGTTGTACCGTACTCTTCCTTCAGGGCATCGCAGAAGCCTGCAAGTCTGGTAAGGGGAGCACGCAGGTCATGAGAGGCAGAGTAGTTGAATGATTCAAGCTCTCTGTTGGCGCTTTCAAGCTGAGCAGTCCTCTTCTGGACCTTGTCCTCCAGGACAACGTTCAGCTGATAAAGCTCTTCAAGGGCCTCTTCAAGATCATTTGTGCGCACCCTGATCGCTTCAATCATGCTGTTGAAGGAGTGAGCAAGATCTCCGAGTTCGTCTGAAGTCTCAATAGTTGCCCTGACACTTTCGTCTCCGTTTTTAAGCGCAGTGGCACAGGCAGAGAGTTGAGCTATCGGTCTGCTCATGCTCTTTGCCAGCCTGAAGGCGGCCATTATTCCGAATGCCAGGAACAGGGTTGTTGCCAGAAGTGCCATTAAGATAGTTTTGCGAAGGCGGGCATCAGCCCTTGATTCATCGACGACAACCCTGACAGAGCCGACGGAGTTTTCAGGATCTTCACCCCACTGCTTTCCGACAATGAGCGGTTCTTCCAGCTGCCTGTTCAGAAGGCCGGGTATCTGATCCTTGAAAACCGTGTACCTTACGTCATTTTTGGCGGGATTGGCGAGTCTGCCGAGCAGAATCCCTGCACGGTCATATATTTCCACTGACTGTACATCCGGCAGCGACATGGTCCCACTGGCAGCCTGCAGAATCGCATCCCGGTTTCCGGAAAATACCGCAAGACGGACATCCCGTGCCAGGAGCTTGGCCATCAAGCCGCCTTCTGTATTCCGTTTGTCGCTTTGTGCCTGGTACTGCTGATAAAAGAGGAGGAATGCAAAGCCTGAAGAGACGAACAGGATAAGCAGGGTAATGCCGGCAAAAAGTCTTACCCTGAAGCTCTTCGAGAGCTTTTCGGTGATGCCGGCGAAAAGTCTTGTAATTGACTGCATGAGAAGTCCTGCGAATCTGAAATTGGATCAAACTAACAAAGCCGGCAGGAAAAGTCCAGTCAACCTTTTGTGGCCGTTGTTGAGAGCCGCATCAGCGCCGGCATGTCAAGTACAGTCACCCTGCTGCCATCAACTTCAAGAATATTCTCTTCCTTGAGTTTTCTGAAGGCGCGTGACAGGGTTTCACTGACAGTGCCGAGACGGGACGCCAGTTCGCCCTTTTTCATGTCGAGGTCAATGTAGCTTATACCCTGGAAGGATGTCGATTTCCGCTCTGAAAGTTCAACAAGGTAGGCGGCGAGTCTGTTTGGCACCTCTGCAAAAGAGAGCTCTTCGATCTGTCTCGCGAAGCGGCGCAGCAGCATGGAGAGGGAGACGATGAGGTTCAGGGAGAATCTGGGATTACGCTCCAGAAGCCCCATGAAACCCTCTTTCGGGAAGTGGAGCAACTCCCCGCTTTCGACACCTCTTGCTTCGGCAGGATACTTCCCGTCACCGAAGAATGCGGCTTCGGCAAAAGTCTCACCCGGATGGACGAAGTGAAGGACTTTTTCTCTTCCGTCCGGAGATATTTTACAGAGTTTTACCCCGCCCCTGGAGAGCAGGTAGAATCCGGTTGCAGGCTCACCCTCGGCAAAAAGCGTCTCACCTTTGGTGAAGCTCCTCTTGTGGGCGATTGCGGCAACCTCGCGGAGATTCTCTTCGTCAAGGCTGGCAAAGAGAAGGGATTTTTTGAGAATTTGCAGGTTTTCCAAGGTAGTGATATCCTTTCGGGCATGGCATTAGATACGGCAACCGCACAGATGCTTCACAAGGCTCTCACTCAATCCGGGGAAGGGCTCCTGCAGACAGTACAGCAGGCTCCACAGGAGATCCTCCAGGCAGCCTTGCGGAATCCGGCTCTCGCTGAAAACCATCTAAGTGCACTGTTGAAGCGTAGAGATCTTGGTGAAGATCTCATAAAAAACATCTGCAAACTATCATTAACTGAGTCGAATCACAACCTGAAGCTTGCGATTGCCCGCCATCCGAACACTCCTGCGCCCCAGCTG
>JBGQLM010000133.1:0-11473 GCA_041500085.1 Geobacteraceae bacterium | reverse complement strand
CCTACCGCACCGGCGACGGCCGCGGCGGCGCCTCCTCGGGCACGCAGCGTTTCGCGCCGCTCAACAGCTGGCCGGACAACGTCAACCTCGACAAAGCGCGCCGCCTGCTCTGGCCGATCAAACAGAAATACGGCAGGAAAATCTCCTGGGCCGACCTGATGATCCTCGCCGGCAACTGCGCCCTGGAGTCGATGGGCTTCAAGACGTTCGGCTTCGGCGGCGGGCGCGAAGACGTCTGGGAGCCCGAAGAAGACATTTACTGGGGGTCTGAGGAGACGTGGCTTGGAGACAAGCGTTACTCCGGTGACCGGGAACTCGAAAATCCTCTCGCCGCCGTGCAGATGGGGCTGATTTACGTGAATCCGCAAGGCCCGAACGGCAATCCGGATCCGGTCGCTTCGGGCCGTGACGTTCGCGAGACCTTCGCACGCATGGCGATGAACGACGATGAGACCGTCGCGCTCGTCGCCGGCGGGCACACCTTCGGCAAGTGTCATGGCGCGGGCGATGCCGCCCTTGTCGGTCCCGAACCTGAAGGCGCCGGCATCGAGGAGCAGGGGCTCGGCTGGAAGAGCAGCTTCGGCAGCGGCAAAGGCGGCGATACGATCGGCAGCGGCATCGAGGGCGCCTGGAAACCGAACCCGACCAGATGGGACATGGGCTAACTGAACACGCTGTTCAAATACGAGTGGGAGCTGGTTAAGAGCCCGGCCGGCGCGCATCAGTGGCTGGCCAAGGACGTGGCGGAAGAGGACATGGTGGTTGACGCGCACGACCCGTCGAAAAAGCACCGGCCGATGATGACCACGGCGGACCTCTCCCTGCGCTTCGACCCGATCTACGAGCCGATCGCGCGGCGCTACCAGCAGAACCCCGGGAAATTCGCGGACGCCTTCGCCAGAGCCTGGTTCAAGCTGGTCCACCGCGACATGGGACCGCGCTCACGCTATCTCGGCGCGGAAGTACCAAAAGAAGAGCTCCTGTGGCAAGACCCCGTCCCCGCGGTCACTCATGAATTGATTGACGAGCGGGACATCGCCTCCCTCAAAGGCAAGATCCTCGCCTCTGGACTGTCTGTTTCCCAACTGGTCTCGACGGCCTGGGCGTCGGCGTCCACGTTCCGCGGTTCCGACAAGCGCGGCGGGGCGAACGGCGGCCGCATCCGTCTCGCGCCGCAGAAGGATTGGGAAGTAAACCAGCCTGCCCAACTGGAGACGGTGCTGCAGGCCCTTGAGGGAATCCGGAAGGAGTTCAATAACGCGCAGTCCGGCAAGAAGACGGTTTCCCTCGCCGACTTGATTGTTCTGGGCGGATGCGCAGGTGTCGAGCAGTCTGCAAAGAATGCCGGCTTTGAAGTGACCGTTCCCTTTACGCCGGGACGCACGGATGCGTCTCAGGAGCAAACCGACGTGGCGGCATTCGCCGTACTCGAGCCGGCGGCAGACGGGTTCCGTAACTACCTTAAAACCAAATACACCGTATCGGCAGAGGAGCTGCTGGTTGACCGGGCACAGTTGCTGACGTTGACCGCTCCCGAGATGACGGTTCTCCTTGGCGGCATGCGCGTCTTGAATGCCAACTTCGGACAGTCCCGACACGGCGTCTTCACCGAGCGGCCGGAGACGCTCACCAATGACTTCTTCGTGAATCTGCTCGACATGAGCACGACGTGGCAGGCGGCCCCGGAAGCCGACGAACTGTTCGAGGGTCGTGATCGCGAGAGCGGTGAACTCAGGTGGACCGGCACCCGTGTCGACCTCATCTTCGGTTCGAACTCCCAGCTCAGGGCCCTGGCGGAAGTCTACGGCTGTAAGGACTCCCGGGAGAAGTTCCTGCATGACTTTGTAGCGGCGTGGAGCAAAGTAATGAACCTTGACCGTTTCGACCTCGCCCGATGGTAGCATAAACGTCTACGAGAGCTTCTAACAGGGGTGGGCGGTATAAGTCCGGTAATCTGAATCGGCAGAAGAAAAGAGGCGAACCGTTTGGCTCGCCTTTTCTTGTGGAACAAAGATTTGACCAATCAGGTGAAAGAGTTTCCGGTCCCGTCCACTCCTGTTATGGACGTACCAGGGGTGCCGTAACTTCGGTCTGTCCTGACAGGGATGTAATAGTCACTGTAGGGACTTTGGGCGCATCTTTGCCGAGGAGGTTGTCCGCAAAAGCCTGGGAAAAAGAGTGATAATTGAGGTCAGCCTTTATGGCCAGTTTGCCGGTGATCTCTGCCGGAACCTGAAAATCGAACCTGACATCCGCATAGCCGCGCGGCAGGATGCGATTGTCGTGGAGAACGCGTGTCGCCTTCCACACCTCATGATCGATGATGTTCCCTTCGTCATCTCCCAGGACCACCTTGAAAGAATGGGCTCCTTCGTCCAGCCTCCCTTGGCCATCAAGCCTGCCAAGCCGATAGATCTCCGCGCCGCTGTCGTCCAGGACGCGGAAATCCAGCCACATTTCGCGTCCTTCGGGAAATCCCGTTGGCAGCTTGTGTCCGGCTCCCGAGTTATGAACGCGGATGACTACCGTCGCCGTCCCGCCGGGGCGCGCATTCCGCACCGAAATAATTTCCATCCTGGCTGCGCCTTGCAACATTTCTCTGGCCAGCTCGGCGTGTTTTTCCGAGCCGAGCATGGCGGGCAGCAGCGTATTGCCGCCGACAAAATAGTGCGTAAAGATATGCTCCCGCTCTTTGCCGCCAATGGCTGCCCGTCCCGGATTTTTCGTATAGCCCGGACCGGGAGTCATATGACACTCCTGGCAACCGATACCTGCGGCAGCATAGGGGCTGTCTTTCCATTCATCGTAGGTGCGCTCGAGCGGAATCCGGTTGAACGGATGGGTTACGTTATGGCAGGTGCCGCAGAGCTCAGGCACCGTATGCAGTTCCGAGTAGGCGGTATCATGATACGGAGATTTGGCGTCCTTGAAGGGACCGAATTTTAGCGGCCGGCCATATTTGCGGGGCGTCAGGACGAATGCCGCATTACCGACTCCTGTCGCTGCCGAGATGTTGTGGCAGAAGTCGCACTGCACGCCGTTATTGGCCAGCTTCCCCATTTTTTCTCCGGTGGGGGTCGCCTCGCCGGTGGAGAGACCGATCGGGGTATGACAGCCGATACAGAGATTGTCGGTCAGTCCTTTGGTCGCCTTGCTCGCCTGGAGCATGAGCGCACGATAAATCGGGTCGGTCCAGGCGTTGGAATGCATGGAACCCTTCCATTGGCTGTAAATCTCCGGGTGACAGCCCTTGCATAACTCCGGTGGTTCAAACAAGTCTATACTGAGAAGACCTCCCGCCGCGGTGGTGGTCATCCGGGAAGAGAAAAACGGCGACTTCTTCTTGTCGAGTGCAACACCGCAGTCGACATTGCCGGTATTGTAGTGCGGATCGATGATGCACGGCGCGGAATAGGCCTTTGTCTCCGCTGCTTCGGCGGTGGAGTGACTTCCTGAACCATCAGAATAACCTGTCAGCATTGACAGCACCGCAATGACGATAAGTGCCGCCCTCGGTCCGTTTACACCATTTTCAGCCCGCTTGAGGTGCATGAAAGCTCCTTTATAAGACGGATTAGAAACAAAAAAACTCGCAAAAAAATAGTCATTGCCAACTGAAATTGATAAAGCGGTTATATTCCAGCAACAGGCGTGCCATCTGGTCAATCAGCTAATATGCTTAATGTTACCGGTTGGTTAGAAGTGAGCAAGGCTGTCCGGACTGTGAAAGTGGGTGCATGGTTTCACGACAACCTGTCAGTAAAGATCACTGAAAGGTGATGGAGCTTGAAGAGATGAGCAATGCTTTCGCTTTCAAATTTAAGGCAGTACTGTCCCCAGGCTTCATAGCCAATGCTTTGTCGCAATCCTTGATGACTCCGGCATAATCCTTTACATAAAACCTGGCAATTGCCCGATTCACATAGGATTGCTGTTGATCCGGATTAACTGAAATTGCTTTGCTGAAATTGCTGACAGCCTCCTGAAAATTCCCGAGCTGAGACATTGATTTGCCGATATAGTTGTATTCGTCAATATGTTCTTTCGTCATCGATGTGTACGAAGAAAAATCTGCCAACGCGCGTCGATAATCGTGCAGTTCATAATATGCCCGACCTCGATGATAGTATGGCATTGAAAACGAGCTGTTTATGGATATGGCGTTGTTGAAATCAGCGATCGAGCCGGCTTGATCCCCTGCCTGCAGTTTTGCTATTCCCCGATTACAGAAAGCCTCCTCATATTCGGAGTGGATTTGTATGGCTCTGTTGAAGTCGTCAATGGCACCGTGCATGTCATTTTCGTTAACTTTAATAAAGCCACGATTATTGTAAGCAAGTGCCGATCCCGGGTTCAGGGTGAGTGCTGAATTGTAGAAATCCATCGGACCCTTATAGGCCGATGATGCTGTAAATGTGGTGTAGCCCAGAATTGTCAAGAGCGACAATGCGATACCATTAATTACCGCGTCGAATTCCAGCCATCTTCTTGGGATATTGACAAGAAAAAATATCAGAATGCCGATTAACGGAAGTAAAAACCTGTGATTCAGGTAGTCTATCAAATTATGCTTGAACAGTAGCGACGGAAATAAAAGAAATAGATACCAGGAAATACAGAACAGATTGATGGCCCTGTTTTCTCTCTTGAGGATGAAAACGGCAGCGATCACCATAATGATAGCGATACCAATGATGGTCTTGGCATTGGAGAAATAAGGTATCGGGGCAATATTGAAAGGAAGGATGAACGAAGCTAACGATTCAGGAATGATACGGATATTTGCGACAATCGCTTTGACGCCAGTAGGGGCATTGGCGCTCGGAGTTGTAAAGACCGATTGCGAACGCAATCCGTACCAGATCAATCCCGTGAAAAGATAACCGGTTAGCAGCAGCGGATATCTTGTTTTTAATGCCTTGTAGCCAACAGTGGATAGAAGATAGACAGTGTACACAAACGGCAGAAATGCGGCAGTTTCTTTGCAAAAAAGGGCCAGCGAAAACGTAAACCAATGCAGAAACAGAGTGGCAGGAGATCGTTTATTCGCAAAATTCAGAAGAAAAATAAAGGAGAGTAAAGCGAACAGCGTAAGCAACAGATCGCCTCTGGCAGGTATCCATGCTACGGAAGATATGAAAAGAGGGTGCATGCAATAGACAAGTGAGGCCAGGGCAGCCAGGACAGGTGGGACCAGACATGCACCTAGTACGAGAAAGATTGAGTAGGAGATGAATCCCAGCAGGAGGACATTGGTAAAATGAAACATTGCGACGTTGATCTTTCCGGATAACTGGATATCGATCATGTAGGTCAGGGTTTGCAGAGGACGATAAAAAACGGACGTTTTGTCGATAAAAGCATCTGTCAGGAATGCATTGATAACGTTCCTGAAATCACTGAGATATGCAGAGTGATTGAGAATCAGTCCCTTGTCGTCGAAATCGGTAAAGCCGAAAGTAACCGATTTCAAATACAAGAGGACCGGTACACAGAAAACAATCAGCTTCAGGAGGAGGATCCGTTTGCTATCGGGCAGGTATGTCATCGTGACCTTGGTTATAAGAAGCAGCAACTGATTTGTCAACTAATTGCATAAGTCCGTATTCATCTGAGAGTCCTCAGAGCCCCGTCTCTTCCTTTACCATGCGGCAGAGTTCAACGGCATCGGGATTATGCGACTCAAGCCCCCGGCGCAGCCAGCGCAGCGCCTTCTGCCGGCTGGCTTTGACTTCCCCGCCCTTGGCATAAATACGCGCCAGAGAGCAGAATGCCCGCGGCTCTTTCTGAGCAGCGGCCGCTTCCAGCCATTTGAAGGCTGTCACGGTATCCTGTTCAACACCACGGCCGGTCCGGTACAGTTCACCGAGACGGTACTGCGCTCCACTATGCCCCATTTCCGCGGCCAGACGGTAGTATTCCATTGCGCGCTCGGCCCTGCCGATACCGCAACTGCCATCGTCATCAAGGGTGCCGATAAGGTAATACGCCTCGATCTCACCCGCTCCGGCAGCCCTCTTCAACCAGCTCCGCGCTTCGTAACAATCCTGATCGACCCCTTTGCCCTGGTAGTAGGCAATCCCGGTCGCCAGCATGGCTGCCCGTTCGCCCCCCTCGGCAGCGGTGAGCAGCTCGGCAAAAGGCCTCTCTGCCATGGCTGCTGCGGGCAGGAGAACCAGAACAAGTAACAACAGAAATTTGCGCATCGTTCAACCTCTTCATGTCTGTATCAGCCTCGGGCAATATCGCCGGGCCGTCAATGTTAGTTCATCCTGCTATGCCTGACATCGGCTACGAAAATGGATAAAGGGTAATCCTGGCAGGTTTGCAGAGCGCTTCGAAATGGCTGTCCAGGGTTGCAACCTGGATACGTGCCGAGGCGGCAGCAACGGCGATATAGCAATCGGAGAGTCCGATTGTCATCCCTTTGCGGCGCAACTGGAACGACAACTTCCCGGCGGCTGACCAAAGATCAGCTGTATCGGGGATAAAGGAGAAGACCTGAAGGAAGTCGCCCAATACTGCCAGTTCCTTGTCCGACTTCGCCCCCTGCATCAGTTCCGCAAGTATGATGCCGCAGCAGACAACCTGCTCATCGTCGATCAGCCGCGTGACAATGCTGTGATACGGTTCATGCTTGCGAAAGAATTCGATCCAGACCGAAGTGTCTACCAGCACCCTAGCCAAGGCGCTGGTCTCCATGGCGAAGTTCATCGGCTGTCATCGTGAAATCCATGGCCCCGGCCATCGCCTTGATGCGGGCCGCCTTGCGCAGACGGATTTCGTCCTTGACGGCGGTGATAACCGCTTCGGTCTTGCTTTTGGCGCCGACCAGCGCCATCAGTTCGGTCAGCAGGTCCTGGGGGAGGGTTACGGTCGCACGTACCATACATGAGCCTCCATAAGATATTTACACAAAAAGTATTAAATTTTATGTGCTTCCTGTCAACACAAAAAATGGTGCACCAAAATGAAATCGAGGCATCCTGCCTGCACCCGCAATCCTTACAAAGACAATTGTGCTCCGGGGAGATCACGAATCGCCCTGATCCGGGTCACGATCGGCGGATGGGAGTAGTAGAATGACGCGTACAAAGGATGGGGGTGAAGATTGGAAAGATTTTCTGCCGACAGCTTGATCAGGGCCGAGGCCAGGGAGTCGGGATCGCCGGTGAGAGCCACGGCAAAACGATCGGCTTCATACTCGTCCCTGCGGGAGAGCCAGGCGGAGAGGGGGGAGAACGGAAACATCACCAGGGAGGCGATGAAGCCGAGGATCACCAGACGGGCCGCCAGGGACAGGTTGTCGTAGCCGAGGAGTCCGGGCAGCCCCTGCCAGGATAGCGCCTGAAAGACGATCCAGGAACCGGCCAGTGCCCCGGCTTCGGCCAGCAGCAGCCGCTTCCGGATATGGCCCTTTTTCCAGTGGCCGATTTCATGAGCCAGGATGGCGACTATTTCGCCATGGGTCATCTGCTTGATCAGGGTGTCGTAGAGCACGATCCGCTTGACCTTGCCGATGCCGGTGAAATAGGCATTGGAGTGTCTGCTCCGCTTCGATGCATCCATCTGCATCACTTTTCCCACTTGCAGGCCTGCCCTGGCCATCATCCCCTTGATGTCATCTTCCAGCCCCTCTTCGGTTACCGGTTCGAATTTGTTGAACAGCGGTTCGATCACGTACGGGGAAAGGAACATCATGAACAGGGTGAAAAGCGCCAGAAAGCCCCAGACCCAGAGCCACCAGTGACTGCTGCTCCAGCCGATCAGTCTGAAGATCACCCCGAGGAGCAGGCCGGTGATGAGCGTACCGATGAGCTGGGACTTGAGCAGGTCCATGAGCCAGAGTTTCGGAGTCAGGGTGTTGAAACCGTGGCGAGCCTCTACCACAAAAGTGCTGTAGAGAGAGAACGGGCTTTCCAGCACGGTCTGCAGCCAGGAGAGGATGATGAAGAAAAGGACTCCCTGCAGAAGGGGGTGAGCGACAAGCCCGACTGTGAAGCGGTCGTACAGACCCAGCAATCCGCCGAAGAGGAAGAGCACCAGCAGCAGGTTGTCGAAGAGCGACTCCCAGAGTCCGAGGCGGCTGCTGTCAAAGGTATAGGCAACGCTCTTTGCCAGGGTCTCGGCGTTGATGACCCCCTCGAATCCCGGCGGCACCGTGGCGCCATGCTGTTTCAGGTGGTTCAGGTTTATGTGCCGCAACCAGTAGGTGCAGGCGATGGTCAGGGCAAAAAGGGAAAAGAGCAGGAGAGGCATGGAACTCCTTTGTTGACTGATTATCTGTGCCGGCGCATTATGCCGTGCTTCGGCAGCAGATGCCACTATATTTATCTCGCGACGGAAGAGGCGATAGCATAATGTCCAACATCCCTCACTCAGGTTGACAAACGCCAAATAAATTCTAAACTTTAGACGGATTCACTCCCAAATATTCCCTGGATTTTATGCCAAAACTGATTATCGACAACATTCAGGTTGAAGTAGCCGAAGGCACGACCGTGCTGGAGGCTGCCCAGTCCGTGGATATCCCTATCCCGCACTTCTGCTGGCATCCGGCGCTGGGCAAGGCAGGCGCCTGTCGGGTTTGTGCTGTCAAGATGCTGGACGGCCCGGTCAAGGGGCTCCAGATGTCCTGCATGCTGCCGGCCCAGGACGGGATGGTGGTTTCCACTACCGACCCGGAGGCGGTAGCCATGCGAAGGCAGGTCATCGAGTGGCTGATGATCAATCACCCGCATGACTGCCCGGTATGCGACGAGGGGGGCGAATGCCAGCTACAGGATTTCACCATTGCCGGCGGGCACGGCATCCGGCGCTACAGCGGCCGGAAGCGGACTCACGTCAACCAGGATCTCGGCCCGTATATCGAACACGAAATGAACCGCTGTATCCAGTGCTACCGCTGCGTCCGCTTCTATCAGGAGTATGCCGGCGGAACTGACTTCGGGGTCATGGGGAGCGCCGGCCGGGTCTATTTCGGCCGCTTCACAGGCGGCCAGCTCCAGTCTCCCTTTTCGGGCAATCTGGTGGACATCTGCCCGACCGGGGTCTTCACCGACAAGACCGCCCGTTTTCGCGCCCGCTACTGGGACTACGAGATGGCTCCTTCGGTCTGCCCGGGCTGCTCTCTCGGCTGTAACACCACTCCGGTGGCCCGCTACCGGGAGCTTCTCAAGATCGTTGCCCGCCGGAACGATGCGGTCAACGGCTGGTTCATCTGCGACCGGGGGCGCTTTGCCAATAGTGAAGTGAACGCCCCGGAGCGTCCGCGCCGGGTGCTGGTAGACGGCAGGGAGTCGAGCTTTGACGAGGCGCTGAAAGCGCTTCTGCTGCGGATCGGAGAGGTGGAAGATGCTTACGGCCCCGGCAGCATTGCCATTGTCGGTTCCTCCCGGCTGCCGCTGGAAGCTGCCGTACTTCTGCCGCTGCTGGCCGGGTGCACGGCTTCCGGAGCGCTCTGTTACTTTATCGATGAAGACGAGGCTGCAGTGACGCGGGCTGCGGTGTCCGTTCTCGAAGCTGTCCCTGCTGCTTCCATGGTCGATGCGGCGCAGGCGGACTGCATTGTCATTCTTGAGAGTGATCTGCGCGAAGAGGGGCCAATGATGCTGCTGGCGGTCCGCCAGGCCTGGAAACATGGGGCGCCGGTCTTTCTGGTGGGGAATGCTGCACCTTTGGAACAGACCATGGCTGTAAGCGTCGAAGCCATAACCCTGGGTTTCATCGAAGAGGTGCCGTTTGGTATCTTTGCGAACCCGGTCATCATCTGCGGGACGAAAAACAGTTCATGCAGCGGGATCGAATCGCTTGCCTCTGCCGGAGCAAAGGTTGCTTTTCTCTTTGACGGTCCCAACAGTTGCGGCGCGGCGCTGCTGGCGAGAGAACAAGGGGGGGGCAGTTTAAGGAGCGCCATTCTTGGCGGGAAAATAAAAGGGGTCATCAGCATCGAAGCCGATATTTCGGAGCAGCTGCTGGAGGGTATTCCGTTCGTGGCTGCCCTGGACTGGCGCAATACACCGGCCGTTCAGGCGGCACAGATCGTATTCCCTGCGACTGCCTGGGTGGAGATGGACGGCACCTTCATCAACCATGAAGGGCGGGCTCAGCGCTTCAAAAAGGTTATGAATCCCGGGCTTCCGGTCAAAGAGCCCGGCCCTGCCTGTCACCCGCCGCACATTCATCGGACTGTCCCGCCCGGAGGCGAAGCACGGCCGGCCTGGCAGATAGTGGCCGGGATCATAAACGGGTTTGGCGGTGAGCGGATCACGGAGCCGCTTTCCGGAAAGTGGGAAAGTCTGCGGGAACTTGATGCGGAGAAAGAAGGGGTCATGATCCATGAGCTATGACCCGATATACCTGGCCCTGACGGTCGCCAAAATCGCTCTTGTCTTCTTCGTGATTCTGACCCTGGCAGCCTACCTTGTGCTTGCCGAACGCAGGGTGCTGGCCTGGATCCAGGACCGCAAGGGGCCCAACCGGGTCGGTCCGTTCGGCCTCTTGCAGCCGCTGGCCGACGTGGTCAAAATGCTGACCAAGGAGGACTTCCGGCCGGTGGGCGCGGACAAGTGGCTCTTCTATCTGGCCCCGGCCATGGCGGCCGTCCCGGCGATCATGATCTTCAGCGTCATCCCGTTCGGCGCACCTCTGACGATTTTCGGCCATGAAGTCCCGCTGCAGGTCTCCGACCTGAACGTGGGCCTGCTGCTCTTCCTGGGGCTCTCCTCCATTGCGGTCTATGGCGTTGCCCTGGGCGGGTGGGCGTCCAACT
The DNA here is from genome assembly GCA_041500085.1 of Geobacteraceae bacterium. Classification (GTDB taxonomy): domain Bacteria; phylum Desulfobacterota; class Desulfuromonadia; order Geobacterales; family DSM-12255; genus VEOV01. The sequence continues at coordinate 702 of JBGQLM010000133.1, read as the reverse complement.
CCAAATATGCCCTGCTGGGGAGCATCCGCGGGCTGGCCCAGCTGATCTCCTACGAACTTTCCATGGGGCTGTCGCTCGTGCCGACCGTGATGCTGGCCCGCTCCTTCCGGCTGTCCGACATCGTCGCTGCCCAGTCCGGCTGCTGGTTCATAGTCTATCAGCCGCTCGCGTTCGTGATTTTCCTGATCAGTATCGCTGCCGAGTGCAAGCGGATCCCGTTCGATCTTCCCGAGGCTGAAGGAGAGCTGGTGGCCGGTTTTCACACCGAGTACTCGGGCATGCGTTTCGGTCTCTTCTTCGTGGGGGAGTACATTAACATCATCGTGCTGGGGGGGCTGGCAGCCACCTTTTTCCTTGGGGGATGGCACGGACCGCTGCTGCCGCCGGTGGTCTGGTTCAGCGGCAAGGTGCTGGCCTTTGCCTTTCTCTTCATCTGGGTGCGCGGCACCCTGCCGAGGCTCCGCTACGACCAGCTGATGCATTTCGGCTGGAAGGTTCTGACGCCGCTGGCCCTGGTCAATATCCTGGCTACCGGGTGGTTTCTGGTGCTGAGAGGCTGATATGGGAATACTCAAGGACATATATGCCATCCTGATCGGGATGTGGACCACCTGGAAGCATATCTTCCGCCGGCCGGTGACAATCCAGTATCCGGAGGAGAAGCGCCAGCCTTATCCCCGCTTCCGGGCCCGCATCGTGCTG
>JBGQLM010000132.1:0-11527 GCA_041500085.1 Geobacteraceae bacterium | reverse complement strand
GTTGAACTGCAGGCACGACAGCCGGTGGAGGCTCACCACCGTCTTGCCGCTGCCGGCGCCGCCGGTGATCAGGGTGCAGCCGTCGGTGGCCTCCGCGGTAATCATCCGGAACTGATCCGGAGAGATCAGCGAGACGATATCCACCATGCGATGGTCCTGATTCGCCGCCTTGGTGTCACTGGTCGTCTGATACTGCCGGTCTTTTTTCACCCAGCTGCCACCCGCCAGTTCAAACGACTCGGCACCACATTCCAGCCGCCGCAGAGAGCGTTTCGCGATCTCCACCGTATCACGCCGGCTTATCACCCCTTCCCGCTCTCTGCCCTGAATGGTTTCGAGGTACTCCTCGCCGACTTCGTAGTCATAAAAAAAGCGGGAGATCGGGGCCTTTCGCCAGTCGACCACCAATGCCCGGTTGTCGTGGGATACGAACCCCTGCTTGCCAAGGAGATACTCTTTGGCGCCGATCCGCTTGTCGGTGTCATTGATCCCGACAATACCGAAGTACGGGCTGTCAATCATCGTGAAGACGGTGAGATACCTGGCCGGGTCAAACTTGTCGTTCTCGATGAGCTTCTCCGTCAACGAGTTCTTTTCCCGCCAGCTTACCGAATCAAGGCGCTGCTTCTCCAGTTCGACGGTGTAGGCGTCGTGATTGGCGATCTTCGACCTGTTCTGCCGGGCGGTCGCCTCGATGGAGGAGAGCACGTCAGACAGGCGCTGCTGCTCCTTCAGGACGATGTCAAATGGGGGTTTTTCACTCATGGGCAGTCACAAGGCAATCCTGATGTTTTTTGAAATACGCTATTTGCCGACAAGTTCATATCACCAGTGGACACGACACCTTGCAACAGGTGTCTCTGTCCTCATTTCCGATCTGCCGTTTTGCTCCTTTGCCATGAATTCAATCCCCTTCAGTGCGGGTCGAGAACGAAATCTCACGGCAGTATTGCAAGGCATTCGATTTCCACCCGCGCGCCGAATACCAGGCCGCTCGTTCCCAGGGCGCTGCGGGCGGGCAGATGGTCCGGGAAATAAGTGACGTAGACCCGGTTCATCCCGGACCACTCGCCGATATCGGCGAGCATCACCGTAACCTTGACGATCCGGTCAAGCGAAGAGCCGTGTCGCTCCAGAGTGGCCTTTATGTTCTCCATGGTCTGACGCGTCTCGGCCGCTATGCCGCCGGGAACCAGCTTCAGCGAGGCATCCACTCCGATCTGACCCGACAGGTACAGGGTCCTGCCGACACGCACCGCCTCGGAGAAGGGCAAACCCCTTCTCCCCTCGGAAGTCAGATATTCCACATCCGGTTCTGTCTGTGAATTCATGCAGGACTCCTGTCATTCAATACGGACGCAGCTGCGGGGTGGCCGGTACGCCACCTATGTAGTGGCTAATACAAAAACCCGAATAACCATAACGGCATTGTCTGCCCGTTGCCAGCTTCGATACCGTCCAGCGCCAGCCAGGCATCGGCAATGCCGGCCACCTGCCGAAAACCTTTGTTTTTCCCTCCCACTTCGAAGGTAGTACTTCCGCCTACCAGAAAATCCCCTTGCTGCGGCACCGAGACATCATAACCACTACGCAACATGCTGAGAAAGAACGTTTCGCGCATAGAACCGCTATCCGGCTCTGCTCCACGGTGCAAGGCGTAATACAGGTTCGGATTATTGAGGTAGATCTTTTCCGGTTTGTTCATGGCTTTCAGCCCCTTGCCACTTTTGGAAACGGTCAGGATAACCCCGGCATCCTCCAGATACTGCAGATAGTTCTTGAGAGTCCGGTCATCGCTGATATCAAGCATAGAGCGCAAGGACTTCAGATCAGGCGCAAAAGGCACCATACCGGCAATCGCCGTCAGAAGCCGGCTGATTTTCTTGATACTTGCCCCGTTCAGGGCCGGATGAATAGCCGGCAGATCAACTTCCAGCGTGGTATGGACATGCTGCTCCAGTGTCAGACCGAACAGGGCTTTATCAGTAAACTCCATAAAATAGGGGTAATAGCCGCAGACCAGGTATTCACGGAACAAAGCCAGAACCTTGTCTCCCTTAGCGGACAATTCAGTAACTATTCGATCGGCCAGGCGCACATGATTGTTCAAAAGATCACTCAGCGTCACGGCAGGAAGTTCGATTCCCCTTGCCAGTGCAATGTACTCGCGAAACGACATACCATGCATCCGGTACACCACTGCCCGGCGACTCAGGTCATGGCTGCCTCGCGTCACCTCAAGAGCCGAACTGCCCGACGCCACCACCCTGAGTGCCGGGAAGGTATCGGTAATGCTCTTCAACTCCCGGGACCAGTCGGGATATTTGTGAATCTCATCCAGACAGAGCAGCTCACCCCCCAAATTGTGAAAATCTTCGGCAATTTCGTACAGAGAGCGGTTGGCCATCAGGAAATGGTCGGCCTGCAGGTACAGGGCTTTGTCAGTCAAGGGATCGTTGTCCGAGGACTCCAGGAGGTGCTGGATCATGGCTGTGGTCTTGCCGATCCCGCGCTGGCCTATGATAATGGAAAGACGTGCGGTCAAAGGGTGGTCAGCCAGAAAGGAACGCCGGAAGGGACGATTGCGCAGCTTTATGAAAGTACGGCTTAGAGAGTAGAGATCATCGAGCAACTGCCAACCTCCTTATATGTATTGCATTACAATCATAACTAATATCTTCAGTAATGCAATCCTTTTTATCTAAACTGATACCCCCTTCACGATGCAAATGTCAACAAGTCAAGACCCCGGAGCCCCCAAGCGGGAGAAGGGAAAAGCGATGCTGCCGGTCTGGCCGAGGGGGAGGATCCGCCGCCAGTCTCTAAAGCCATCTCTCCACCGGCTCAGAAAGGAACTCACCAACCGGTATCCCCTGGCCGCCGACCAGCATTTTTCGTTGCGGATTGAAAGCACGGGTAAAGGCATCCATACCGGGCAGGGTCTCCTTGGACCGACTGCTTTTCACTTCAATTGGGGTTACCATTTCGCCGCGCCGCACGACAAAATCTACCTCCAGGCCCCCCTCTCTCCAGTAAAAACATTTCATATCTGTGCCGATAAGGCCGTTCATAATATGTGCGCCTATTTGAACAGGCGCCGTAAAAGCACCGGCTTGTCGACACGCGTCATCATCAGGATATCGCGCGATATGGTTGCTTCGATAAGTGAATCGGTGATGTAACGGCCCCACCTCTGCCGGTCGTCGATCAGCGGAGCTGCACCGGGATACCCGCCGAAAAAGAGGAATTGTTCCAGAGAAAAGCCGAAGGCAGTGCTCATTTCCGTAAAAGACCAGTGCCGCACCGGCACCACCTCAAACCGTCCGGCAAGACTTTCGGTCAGCAACACAAGCTGATAAAGGATGCAATGAGAAAGTCTGTTTATGGTTAGTCATATGGCAGCAGGACTTATTAGGACAGGCTGAGCTTTACGCCCAGGGCGTGCTTGCGCAGGTAACTGACGGAGGAGGTGTTGTTGATGATCGCCGGGGTAATGGTCGTGCCCGGTTGCGGCACAAGGAGTCTGCCGGGCTTAGGAAATCACAGCGAAAATTCGGCTGTACGAGATCAGATTTTGCCGATTTTGAAGGTTAATAGTTGTTCTATTGACCGAGAAAGCGGTGAAATATGAGCCGTTCAGACGGATTTGCAGCAGATTTATTCTAAGCCCGACAGTCTCCTAACTCCCGGAACGGTTCCCGGTCGAGGAGGGAGAAGGGAAAGGCAATGCTGCTGGTCTGGCCGAGGGGGATGATCCGCCGCCAGTAGAGGTTGAACAGCTCGTTCAGTTCCACCAGATCGCCGCTGACGGCGATGAACGGCGAAGTGATGACGCCGCGGTGCACCAGATCCAGCACCGCAAGTGTGCTGTGCGGTTGGTTCGCCGCACAAATTCTGATGGATTTTGATTCCTGGCAAGGCGCGACGACGAAGGCCTAGCAGGGCTTAAGCCGAGGAGTTGCAACGCAGCCAGGGAGCAGAAGACGCGGAATTTGCAGGCATTAACTGATCGCATAGCACACTGACAGCAGGAGCGGCTTGTGCGGGGCCTTGCGCTTGGTGGCGGCGGACCAGGTTGGGCCGGACGCGCGGTTGAGGGAGGTGAAGTGTTTGATGGAGGTGGTGAGTGAGGTCATGGTTTATCAGATTTTATTGAATCTGCATGGTGTTGAGACGATCTCTACGCTACCGAAATAGTCAAATGCTTACCGAGAGCACCGACGAATTTCTCCAAGGTTGAGAGCTTGATATCTTCCGCATGGTTCTCGATTCTGGATATGGCTGTCTTTTTGGTGTTTATACGCCTGGCTAGCTCTTCCTGGGTCAAGCCGGCCTCTTCCCTGGCCTGACGGAGCATAACCCCAAGCTTGAACTCCTGATAGCCCTTATCATAATCCTCCGCGAATTCAGCATCGCGATTCTTTCTGCTTGCAATATACAGGCGCAGATCACTCATGGTTATTTCCCTCTCGACAAAAATTCTCGTTTGTACGCTTCGGCTCGTTCGATTTCACCGACTGGTGTTTTCCGGGTTTTCTTTACCAGACCGTGAGTCAGAATGACAACTGACTTACCGGTAAAAAAACAGAAAACCCGATAAATGTCTGAGCCTGACGATACTCGTACTTCCCAGATTCCATTGCTGTTGACCAGCTTCTTGAAATACGAGGCCGGCAACACATCCAGCTCCTCCAGAAGCGAAAGCGTCCAGGTTACTTTTTGCGCCGCTTTGCCCGAAAGACTATCGATAAATTCCATTACCGGACAATAGCCGTCCAGCGTCTTATAAAATTGGACATTACGCTTCATAGTTAAAAGTTAACACCCGTGTTAACACAAGTCAAGTGAGTTCAAATGCCGGCGTAAATTAAGGAATGCTTGATTGGTATCAACTTGGCATCTTGGAAGCCCGACCCCAAGGCCGACCCGTCGGCGGAACGCATCTCTTCCAATAGTTCATGGACCAGCTGCGGTCCGTTGTCGGAACGGGTAAAGAGACTGCTTTCGGAGAGTGAGGTGTGCGGACGGGGAATGTGCGATGTGCCGTAGTGCGGAGGGGTGATTTCGAGGAGGAGAGGCTTCTGATTCTGAATCAGCCGGTGTTTTTCGAGGTGTCCTCTGCCCGGTTCGCTGGCAACCTGGCCGAGAAGGTGATTACAAAGGGCAAGACGCTTTTCGGGGTCTGATTCTTCGCGCAGCGCCTGTTCCAGCACCTTGGCGACGAAGGCAGCATAGCGAGCCGGTTGCTCTTCCGGGTCGATCTTGCCGAAGACGGTCCGCAACTCCGGGTGTCGCGCCAGTGCATCGCGCAGGTACTCGTCGAGGAGTGCTTCGTATATGCCGTATTCAAGAGGTTTCATCAATATTCCAGTAATAAAAAAGCCGCGCCGCCGGTCGTCCCGGCAGTGCGGCTTTGCAGTCATCTATCTCTCTCCCACTCCATCATGAACCCCGAAAAAGCAATTATGAATGCTGAATTACTTGTGCCCAATTGGGTATGAGTTATGAAACAAGGCCGCAATCTCATCTTATGATCATCCCCGCAAAGTCCGCTTGATGTTATACTTTATCATCCCATTTGAAGCCGCTGCGCTTAATGCTGACAACCTTGCCGTTCTCATCTTCGAGCCGTAAATTAGAACCTTCATGAATCTGCTTACGGATTGCTCTGCGCTTTGCGTCCGTCAATCTCCGAGCCGTAAAGGTAAATGTTTCACCTTCGCTATCAAAAACCAGGTTATCTGATTGACGTAAAATATATGTTGTTTGCATGGCAATTCACATCCTTCATAAATGCAGTCGGGGTTTCATCTCATAATGCCTGTTTTGCTGTCCATCTCCATTATTTTTGATCAGTTGTTGCCACTCTCCTGTGCCTTGAGCTTTTCGGTGGGGCTGATCTCCAGCTGGACCCGTCGGTTCAGGGCGCGGTCTGCCTCGTTGTCATTCGGCACCGCAGGGCGGGAAGAGCCGTAGCCGACCGCCGTCATTCTGGACATGGGCACGCCGCCGGCAGCAAGGAAGTCGCGCACGTGAGAGGCACGCCTCTCGCTTAGCGGCTGATTGACCGCATCGGTCCCGGTGGAATCGGTATGCCCCTGCACGATGATGTTGGTATCGGACGCTTTGAGAGTGGCGGCTGCCTTGCCCAGGGAGTCCTTCGCGTCATGCTTCAGCACGTCTTTCCCCTTGTCGAACAGGATGCCGGAGGGTAAGGCCACGTATATCTTGTCGCCATCCCGGACGACTTCCGCTTGAGGCAGATTCTTCTTCAGGGCTGCCGCCTGCCGGTCCATGTAATAGCCGACGCCACCGCCCACCACTGCTCCTGTCAGGCCGCCTATGGCCGCATTGCGCCCGCGGTGCGACTTCCCGCCGATCAGCGCACCGGCACCGGCACCCAGCGCGGCTCCGCCAAGCGAGCCGATGGCAGTCCTCTGCCATTCGGTGCTGCCGTCAGGATTCGTGGCACAGCCACCCATCAACAAGACCAATACCGACAAACACGCCACAGTTTTCACAATCAATTTCATGCTGTTCTCCTTTTACTTACAGAACTTGTTGGCCGGCAGCGGCTTTGCGTCATGATGCGGAAAAATCTTCCCCCCCTGATCTCCACTCGCCTTCAGCACTGCCGAATGTAGCCGAAAGAAGAGCTTCGGTCAATTTTTCGATGCGACGCAAGTAAACGCCTTCGTCCTTTCGCTCAGATCGCGATCCTCTTTGTTTTCTTGTTTTTAACTCATAATTCATAATTCATCCTTCATAATTCCAAAAGATACGATTCGATCACCGGCAGATCGGCTTCGGCCCAGTCGAGGGTATGAAGCTGCTCCGGGGGCAGCCAGGAGATCGCGGCATGTTCATGGAGGACGATCTCGCCGGAATCGATTGTACAGATGAACGGGTAGAGCGTGACGATGAAGGCCGGGTAATCGTGCGTGGCCGGGGGGAGGTTTTTCCCCACCCTTACGTTTATCCCCAGCTCTTCGGACAGTTCGCGGCGCAGGCACTCTTCGGAGGATTCACCCCCGTCGATCTTGCCGCCGGGAAACTCCCACTTGAGCGGCGTGGCCATGGCGGCGCTCCGCTGGGCGGCGAGAACGAGACCGTCCCGTTCGATGATGGCGCAGGTAACGTGGATATGCATAAGGCAATTATGAAGGTTGAATTATGAATTATGAAACTAAAAAGCAATTATGACTGCTGAATTATGAAAAAAAGTCTGGTCACTCATAACTCATAATTCATAATTATTTTTGTTCTTTGCTTCTCTTTGCGATGGTTGTGAAGATTGCCAGCAGTTCATTGCATTCCTTCCGCAATGGAGCAAGGCTTGCAGACGTTACTATACCGGTTTCTTCGAGCAGCTCAAACCAGTAGCTGCTTTCATCAAGCTCCTTCAGACAATCTCCCAACTTTGCTATGAATTCCGCTTTTGAGCGGGAACGGCAGGCTTCACGGTAATTGGCGCCGACCGACGTGCCTGATCGAAGTACCTGCTTGCCCATAACGTGGGCCTCTGTACTTTTCGGCAAGGACGAGAACATACGGATGACACTTATCGCAAATGCCTTCGTCCTTTCCCTCAGGTCGCGAACCTCTTTACAGTTATCATCATTCATAATTCATCCTTCAACCCTCACAATTGCAGTCAATATAACTCAATAACTCACAGCTCATACTTCATAATTGCCTTTAGTACTTCATAATTCATAATTCATAATTCATACTTTTTCTTTCCCGCCCACGACCCCTTCGATCCAGAGGGAGAGCGCCCTGCCGCTCGCCAGGGTCTCCTCCGGTATGACGAGGCCGTTCTTCCGGGCCAGTTCTGTGGCGTACTTGAGCTGCTTTTCGCTCGGGCCGCCACCTTCCGCCCGGACCGCCGGGATGAAGAACCCCATCTTGTTGTGGACCCCCTTGCAGAAGCGCTGCCAGCTCTCCTTGTTCTCCACTACCAGATCCAGGAAGTTCTCCATTTTGCGGGTCAGCTCGTAATCTATGACCCAGGCGTGCTTCTCCCTGAGAAAATCGATGAGCGTCTCCCCCGGCGGCATCGGGACCACCTTGCCCTTCTCCTCCCTGACGTAGCCACGGCCGGTGATGTTCTTGGTGATGGCGGCGTAGGTGGAAGGGCGGCCGATATCGAGCCGCTCCAGCTCCTTTACCAGGGAGCCGAGCGTGAAGCGGCCCGGCGGCTTGCTCTTCTTCTCGTCCAGGACCTCCCCCGTCTTCGGCACCAGTTCATTGACCTCTACAGGGGGAAGCAGCTGCAGCTTCTCCTTTTCCTCGTCCCCCTTCTTCTCGCTCTCCTCGTCGACCTCGGCGTAGACCTTGAGAAAGCCGTCAAAGGTCAGGACCCGCCCGGAGGCCCTGAACCTCTCTCCGGCCACGGTGAAGAGCATGACGGTGGAGTCGTAGCGGGCCGCTGCCATCTGGCTGGCGACGGCGCGCTTGAAGATCAGCTCGTAGAGCCTGCCATGGTCCTGGGTGAGCCCCTCTTTTTTGATCAGGGCGGGAATTTCGGCCAGCGAGTGCATATGGGTGGGACGGATCCCTTCGTGCGCCTCGGCCTGGGAGTTCTTGGATTTGTGCTGGTGCGGTTTCGGTGGGAGGTAACCGCTGCCGAGCGATTTCTCGAGGAATTCGCGGATCTCCGCGATAAAGGCTTCGTCCATGCGCACCGAATCGGTCCGGTGATAGGTGATGATCCCCTGATCGAAAAGCGCCTGGGCCAGCTTCATGGTCTGCTCCGGGGTGAACTTCAGCCGGACGGCTGCGGCAGCCTGCAGATCGACTGTGGTGAACGGCGGCTTGGGGGACTGCTTTACCTCTTTCTTTTCGACCTTTTCCGCCAGGGCATGGGTCTCGGCCCTGATGGCGGCGATGATCGCCTCGGCATCCGGCTTGTTGGCAAACTTCCCCTTGACGTGCCGGGCCAGGAAGGTCGTGCCATCCTTGTCGAGCCGGATATCGAGCATCCAGTACAGGGCCGAAGTGAAAGCCCGGATCTCCCGCTCCCGGTCGACGACCAGGCGGACTGCCGGAGACTGCACCCGCCCGACGCTGTAGCTGCTCCGGAGAGTCTTGCTGGCGATCGGCGAGAGGATGTAGCCGACCAGCCGGTCGCCGATGCGCCTGCCGAGGAAGGCGTTGTAGAGGCCCCGGTTCGTCTGTTCGAACGGCACCGCTTTTGCCAGCGACTCCTTCAGCCCCTTTTCGGTGACTTCGAAGATCTCCATCCGCAAGCACTCTTTGGCGACCTCCTTCACCTCTTCGTAGATATGGCAGCTGATGGCATACCCCTCCCGGTCCGGGTCGCCGGCAAGCATGACGGTCTCCCCGCGGGCCGCTTCCCGGAGCTCCCTGGGGAGGTGGGCCTTCTTCTCGTGGTAAACGAAGGTGGGCTCGTAGGTGACGAGGTCCACGCCGATCTCTGCATCAGGCAGGTCCTTGAAATGCCCCACTGTGGACATGACCCTGACCTTGAGGATCGACTGGATCTTTTTCGCCTTGGTGGGCGATTCGACGATTATGAGCATGAAGCTGCAGCCTTTTTAATGCCGTTTGAGGGGGGGACGGGCATGACCAGCCCGGTGGAATTGTGACGCTCACCGCCCACGACGTTATGGTGTTATTGTTGGCAAAAACCTGTTGAGTATGGTGTATCCATAAGGTGTCGGGTGAATACCATCCACGAAATAGGTTTTATCTGCCGCAGGAGGAAATGCACTATATGTATCAACGTAGGTAACATTATAAATGTCGGACAATTCCCGTAATCTATCATTCGCCTTAATTATGGGATCGGTCCCACGAGGATCAGAAGTTGGCAGGATAGACCAGATGTAAATTTTTGCGGAGGTTTCTTTGAGTAGTCGCTCCAGGATTATAGCGTAATTGCTAAAAAGCGGGGAATCAGAACGATTTAAAAGTACATCGTCAGATATATCATTAACCCCGATTGCAATGATAATGGTAACAGGCCGGGCTAGAATAACATCATCAAGCCGATTAATAACGTCCTGGCTCCGGTTGCCTGTCACCCCGTAGTTTTGCCATTCGTCAGGCAGGCTTGCCCATCCGGCGATGATGCTATCACCCACAATAGCATTTGAGGAGGGCTGTCCCCCATTATCCCCGCTACCACATGCGGCAAGAAGTGAAATAACCGCCAATATGATAATTTGCTTGAACATTCTGTGTTCCTGTTGTTAAGGCAGTCCAATATCCGCAAGAACCTTCTTGGTTGCTCAAGCTTTTTGTATGGAGGGACCGCTTGACATCATCTTTCCCGTCGAAATAGTGCAACAAATCTTCCGGAATTCTAACACGAAAGTAATAAGTTTCCCGGTTTTTGTAGAATCGTTGATGTTGAGTGCCATGTAAGGCTCCCGTGTGGCAACATAACGGGCAACAGGTTCGACCCCGGCACACTGTGCCTTCAAAGTTGCCTGTATTGCCCAACTCGTGATAAAATAAATAAAGAAAAGGGCAGAAAAGAGATTGCCCAACGACACAGTGATGGAAAGTATGCACCGGCTTGATTGCAGGAGAAACACGTCATGAAAGAAGTAAAAAACGGTGTAGCACTTTTCAATTAAGCCTGTGAGAGGAGGTATGAAAATGCTGACTTATATGAAAAGATTGTCAACGTTGTTAGCAATGCTGTCGATGATGCTGTTGCCGGTGCTCGTAAGTCAGGCTGTCGCAGCTTCCATCGATATACCCATGACGACCTTGACCATTTCCAGGCTTGGCGACCTCACCCTTGTAGTGAAGGACGGCGTACCCCAGACCATCATCGTTAGGGGCAGGGATCTCAGCGGAAGTAACACCGGTTTCAGCGTCAACGGAACGCCCTATACGGGTGACGTATCGCTGAGCAACAACCTGACGCTGCTGCCGGGAACAATGCCGCTGATGTTCGGTCATTACGGGAAGCTGTGCTTCACCTTGGGCGGCAACATACTCGTACTGGAATATAATGGCACAGCTACAAAAACCGAGGACCTGATGATGCTTACGAGGACTCTGGACTCTACGGGTGACTTTACCGTTGCTGACGGGACCGGTGTGTTTGCAGGACTCAAAGGCATGAAGGGCACCTACACGCTGAAACAAGTGTGCCACATCGTAGCAGGGGAACATCCTAAAGTGGGATCGCCGGTTGAAGTCACGTTCTCAGGCATGTGACCTTATAAAAACTGAGGATAGTGTCTCACGGTTGAAAAAAAGGGCCGTTCGCTAATAGCGACGGCGCTTTTTTTTGGTGCGCGAGGCACGGTGCGTGGCGCGAGACGGAGAGTGCTGAAAAAGAAAAACGCCGCTATCAAAATCAGATAGCAGCGTTATTCTGTATAAATGGTGCGTGGAATGGCTTCACATTGCATCAATATCATTGATATTTTTCAGACAATACAAGCAAAGCACCACCAAAAACACCACCAAAAGAAATTGCTACCCATCTTTCAAGGCGGTGCTCCATTACCCACAAAATACCCTCATAAGCAATAACTGCTCT
>JBGQLM010000131.1:0-11595 GCA_041500085.1 Geobacteraceae bacterium | reverse complement strand
CGCTTTCGGCGGTTTTGACGTGGACAGCGAGGGGAACATGCTGTTTACATGCCCTATCCTGGGCAGGGGGTTCCGGCTGACCGTCGACGGCGCCCTGGTCCCCATCGGCAAGCGCGGCAGCGGGCCGGGGAAATACGGGATACCGGGGGCCATTGCCGCCGACAGGATGGGGAACACCTTCGTGTGCGATAGGCTCCGCCATGTGGTCCTGATCTTCGACAAGACGGACCGGTTTGTTACGGAGTTCGGCTACCGCGGTTTCAATCCCGGCAATCTCGTCGTCCCGGTTGCCATTGCCATAAGCGGTGATGGCATGGTGTATGTGTCCCAGCTCATGAACAGAGGGGTCAACGTCTATAAACTAAAGTACGACTGATACCTCTGAACCTGGATCGTTCTGTTCTGAATAGATGGCCGGCGTGGAATGGCGCAGCCATACCACCGGCAATCACCGCCAAAAAACTGCGCTCACCCCGTACTGCCGGCATTTCTTTCCCTTAGTTCCCCGCAAATAAAACACCATCAACATGTATAAGTACAACCAAGCAGGGTTCTTATTCCAATGCGTATTATCAATATGACCCTTGTAGGGGCTCCCCTCGCGGGTGCCCGATTGGGCGGACGCAAGGCCCAACCCTACAAAACCAAGGTGCAAATTATATTATGTCATCTTGAACGCACATGCGAATGATCAGATCGTGCGATGTACCGCTGTAACCCGAATGCGTGCCGTAGCCGAAACTGTTCGTGAAAGGTCGGTGAAATAACCGGGGGGGGGTGGTGATCTGGCGGTGAAATAACCGGGCGGAGGCGGATGGGGTTGAGGCGCAAAAAAACAAACAGCTTATAAATCAGTGACTTAAAAGGTTAATGGGCAGAGATCATGGTGTTGGCATGCTGCGTGCTATAAACTAGACAAACCCGGTAAGCGGGGAGCACGTTACGAAGGAATTTTGGACGACCGGTCGAAAGGCCATACTTACACCGAGTGCCGTTTAACGGCAACAACAACAAAGGAGGAAGCAAATGAAAGGAATCAAAGTAACATTGGCAGTAGCGGCATCCGCTCTCCTGCTGAGCAGCCCGGCAATGGCGTTCCATGACGGCGGCGTTGCAAGCTGCGACTCGTGCCACACCATGCACAACTCGCTTGGGGGCTCAGTCATGAAGGCAACTGGCGGCCTTACGCAGTTCGTAGCCGGCAAGTACCTGCTCCAGGGCTCCACCCAGTCCGAGGCCTGCCTCAACTGCCATGAAGCCTCCAACGGCGGCAGCTACAAAGTCAGTACGACCGCGGTCGGCGCCGATTCTGGCGGCAGCACCAACGGCAAGATCAATCAGTTCGGCCCCGGCGGCGACTTCCGCTGGCTGACCTTCAAATCCGGTACTTCCACCACCATCGCAGTGGGCGACAAGGCCGGCCACAACATCATCGCACCGGCCTTCGGCTACAATGTGGATGCCAGGCAGACCGCCGCCCCCGGCGCAACCGGCACCGCCTATGATGCACAAAAGCTCGCCTGCAGCAGCTGCCATGATCCGCACGGCAAGTTCAGAAGGACTACCGACACCCAGACCGCCTTTGTCACCACCGGCGCGGCGATCGCATCCTCCGGCTCCTACAACACCTCGACCATCCCGGCCGGCAAGGCCGTTGGTTCGTACCGCATCCTGGCAGGCAATGGCTACAAGCCCAAATCCTATGCCGCCGGCCCCGCATTCACCGCCGATCCCCCGGCCGCCATCGCACAGGCCAACTACAACATCTCTGAGAACTCCATCAACAACGGCGGCGGCCTCCGCGTTGCTTACGGCGCCGGTATGTCCGAGTGGTGCGGCAACTGCCACGGCAAGATGCATGCTGACGCGTACACTTCCGGCCAGGCTGCTGCAGCCAACGGCTTTAACGTCCACCCGGCCGGCAACGGCGCCACCATGGCCACCGCCTCCGGCATCAATACCAACTACAGCGCATACGTAACCTCTGGCATCGCCGGCGGCAGCGACGCCACCGCCTGGACCTCCCTGGTACCCTTTGAAGTTCAGGGCGGCACCTCCGTCGATTACGCCGCTCTCCGCACTCTCGCCGGCGCCAACAGCATGACCGGCCCGGGTACTGGCGGCAACGTCATGTGCCTCTCCTGCCACAGGGCCCATGCCACCGGCTTCGCCAGCATGACCCGCTACAACGTCGGCGGCCTGATCACCGTTGACGACGGCGCCGGCAACGCGGTTTACTCTACCGACACCGTTGCCAACGGCGACATCCAGACCGCCATGTACGGCAGGCCCGCCACCCTCTACGGGACCTACCAGCGCGCTCTCTGCAACAAGTGCCATAACAAAGACTAACTGCAACACTTAGCTGAAATTGAAGGGCCGGCATTCGCCGGCCCTTTTTTTATCCTTTGTCCGGGAAAAAGAGAACCCGGGAAATGCATATGAAACAGAAGACCGCATGCTGTTTTCAAAAGCGTCGTTAAAGGAGACCCATGACAGATGGTTGTCTTCACCTTGACCGGCGGCCCTGATTGCCCGACTTAAGCGTCAAAACTCTTGACATAAACATGCAGATGAGCAATTATAGTAATCCTTAATGCCTGGCTGCAGGCACTATGGCGAACCGTGCTGCATGATAGCGTTGCCGATTCCCCCTGGTCTGAAAAGAGAGAGTGGCGGCGGACGTGATGAAGCGCGGGAACAACGGTGAATACTCGTGAAGATACGTACGGCATTTGCACTGGCTGCATTGGCGGCGGCCCTCATTACAGGACCCACGGTCGTCCGCGCCTTTCATGACGGGGGGGTTGGCGCATGCGACGGTTGCCACTCCATCCACAGCTATGAGAACGGAGTGATGACCAGGATGGCGGGCAGTTTCCTGCTGAAGGGGAGCGATTCGAGTTCCACCTGTCTCAACTGCCACGAGCAGAGGAATGACCCTGGTCCGACGTCGTACCATGTCAGCACGCCCGATGTGGAGATGTTCTTCCCGAACCCCCCCAAGCAGCTTTCACCGGGTGGGGATTTCGGCTGGCTGAAAAAGAGCTACAACTGGCTGAATGCCCCCGCACAACCCGCTGCCAGCCCCGGTGAACGGCATGGCCACAATATCGTCGCCTATGACTACGGCTACATGCAGGACGCACGTAACGTCGTTGCCCCCGGCGGCACCTATCCGTCCGCCTCCCTGACCTGCACCAGCTGCCATGACCCGCACGGGACCTACCGGCGCAGTCTGGGGGGGCTGATCACGCGGGGGGGACAGCCCATCATGGACTCAGCCTCTTACAGCACCAGCCCCGATCCGGACATTAAGCATGCCGTAGGGGTCTACCGGCTTCTGGGAGGTAACGGCTACTACCCCCGGGCCCTCAATGCCGGCTACGCGTTTCTCGCCAATCCCCAGGTCGCCGTTGCCGCTCCTGCGTATAACTCATCGGAAACGAATGCGGTCACCCGCATCGGCTACGGCGCGGGGATGACGGAATGGTGCAGGAACTGCCATGCGAATATCCACAAAGGCACCGATGCGATCACCCATCCTTCGCCAAGCGCACTCGGAACAACCATTACCGCCTATTACAACTCCTACGTCAAGACCGGTGACCTTACCGGGATTGAGGACACTGCATACTGGTCACTGGTTCCGTTCGAGATCGGCACCGACAACTACACGACCTTGAAGATGATCGTCACCAATACACCGACGAGAGGACCCGATCCGGTCGACGGCAACCCGGCCGTCATGTGCCTCTCCTGTCACCGGGCCCACGCAAGCGGCTGGGATGCCGGTACCCGGTGGAACACAAAGACGCAGGATATCGTATTCAACGGCAACTACTCCCAGGAAGGCCAGATATACCAGCCCTACGGGCAGGGAAGGACCGAGGCGGAGGCGTTGCAGGCATACTACCAGACGCCGGCAGCCAGGTTCAATGCCCTGGAGCAGTCTTTCTGCTTTAAATGCCACTCTAAACTTCCACCTTGACAAAGGTGGAGTGCATGTTCGACCGCCACGCCGGTCCTTGGATTCATGATCTTTACCTCGCTGAAACCTGTTACCGGGACTTCTCCATGACACGACTCATCTTTGTTATCATTCTTTCCCTGGTGTGCGCCGGCTGTCTTGCGCCTATGACCCGGGTGAAGCCCGCGCTTTCGCAGGAGGGGGAGGTTTTCCTGTATCTCGAGCCGTTTTCCCCGGATGTGCGTCCCCTGAGGTTCGGTCTCGCTGAGGTGTCCGCCGTCCGGAACGACGGCGTGGAGGTGCCGCTTACGCTTCGTTTCACCGAGATCAAGGGAGAAGAAGCCGTCAGGCAGCGGTTGCTGGCATCCGGCGTCGCCCCCCCCGGCGCATACCAGGGTTTTTCGTTCAAGGTCCGGCAAGCCTTCCTCAAGAATGAGGAGAGGGAAGCGTCTCTTACCGTCCCGGACCAACCGGTGAGAGTAGCTTTCGCCTTTGAAGTTAAGCGCAGAAAGGGGACGGTCTTTTCCCTGACGCTGCCGTACAAAGGGACCTTGGTAGGCGGCTCGATGTTTCGTCCCGCCTTCTCCATCGTTATTCCCGAACGGCCGCTCAACGCGCTTACCGGATATGTGACGAATACCGGCTCCAACACCATCACGGTCTTTGACAAGAGGGCGGGTTCCGTCCGCAAGGTTATCGAAACCGGCCAGGGTCCCATGGGGATGGCCCTTGACCAGAAGGGATTGAAGGCGTATGTGGCTATATCCGGTGAAGACGCCATCGAGGTTGTCGATGTCCTCGCCGATGACGTAATCAACAGGATAAAGCTCATCTACGGTGACCACCCAAGCGAGATCGCCCTGACGCCTGACGGCAGGACCCTCCTTGCCATCAATCCCGGCTCCAATACGCTCAGCTTCGTGGACCCCACCGCACTCCTTGAGACATCGAGGCTCAATGTCGGGAAAATGCCGGTGTCGCTCCTGCTTGATCCCGCGGGGAAAAAGGGGTACGTCTTCAATTACATCTCCAATACCATCACGGTCATAGACATCGGGAGCAGATCGGTTTCAGGCACCATACCGACCGAGCCGGCTCCGCTCCGCGGCGCGTTCAACAAGCAGGGAGACAAGCTCCTGGTGATTCACGAATGGTCCCCCAACCTGATCGTCATCGATCCGATCACCGCCGCGATCACGAAAAGAATCTATGTCGGCATAGGGAGCTATTCGCTCAAGGTTGATACCTTGACGGACCGCATCTACCTCAGCAGGCGGCACGACCCGACAGTGGAAATTTATGACCCGTTCTCACTGATCCCCGGCGATTTTCTGAAAGCGGCCGGCGGAACACGCTACATGCTCTTTGACGGGGACACGAACAGCATCCTTCTGGTGCTCCCGGAACAAAAGGCCCTGCAGACCATCAACCTCATCAGCAAGAAGGCGGAGACCCTGATCGACGTGGGTGATGAGCCGTACTGGGCTACAATAATGGGCGAGAGGTATTAGCTGGATGGGGGGCGGCGCACGTACAGGTTTTTCGCTCAGGACTTGGCGCGTTATCCTGCTCCTCGCCTGTGCCGCGGCGGCCGTTTTCCCCGGGGCAGCCGCGGCCGACGGGTTAAATGCCTTCATGGAATTTGATTTCACCAGGAGCGACATCAAATCGACGGACCCATCCGGGGTTTCCGCCAGAGCCAATTTGGACTCGTTTATCCAGCGCTACAATATAAATATCGACAAAAACCCCTATCCCCTTCTCCAGCTGCGCGCCGGAGGAATATTCGAATACGACATGGTGAACAGCACGAGTGAAGGTACCACGAACAGGGCCAACGCAACCCAAATCAGCCCAAACGCATCCATGTCACTGTCCGACACTGTTTTCCCGGTAAACTTAGGTTATACACGGCGCGAAACAAAGTCCGCAGTGAACGGCATAGCATCACCCACCATGATAAGCGACTCATACAGCGCCAGTCTGGGGTGGCACCCGGCGGAGCTCCCTCCGTGGGATTTTTCCTATCTGAGGGCGAACCAGTTCGACAAGGACCGGACAATCACGGACCGGTCCACGGACAACTTTACCTGGTCTTCGACATACAAGGCAGAGAAGCTCAACTTGTCGTATCAGGGGTCGTACGGTACGACCACGGACAGACGCGGCAACCTGGGGACCGAGTCCCTGAACAATACCGGACAGGTCAGCTATGCGGATCAATTCTTCCGGAACAGGGTCAATTTACAAACCAATTACACCCTCTCCCTTTCAGAAACCAGCATTACTTCAACCGGCCAGGGGGAGATTCTTTCGACGCCGTCATTAATTAACGGGGCACTCTTCAAGGTGACCCCGGACAACACGACTGTGCCTCCTGTTACGGTGACCGATGGCGCACTCCCGCCGAACGGCGGACTGAGCGATGGAACCGCCAGAGTCAATATTGTTGCAGTCGCGCCACTCCCCCCCGGCACCCAGGATAACTTCGGCCTCGACCTCGCCAGACAGGTTCCGGTGAGCACCCTCTACCTGCCGGTCATTTCGGGTACCAACCCGCGGCCGGCGAATATAAGCCAGATCGCAGGCCGTTTTGTCTGGGCGGTTTATACGAGCGACAGTGTCAACGGGGATCACTGGACCCGGGTGCAGACGGTTACTCAGACGTTCGGGACCGACCCATCGGGGGTCTCCGACACCGTCGGGTTCATTCTGGATTTCGCAACGGTTTCGACCCGATTTATAAAGGCGGTCGTCACCCCGGTGCAGGTAACCGCATTGCCGCCGCCGGGACTGATCCCCGGCGTCACTATCAACAGCATCCTGGTGACGAGAATACAGCCGTTTCGACGGCAGCCGGCTGCGAGCTTTCCAGGGGGGAAAACCAAAAACCTTACCGGATTGTATAACCTGGCGGCCAGGGTAATTCTTCTCAATGCCCCCAATCTGAGCTACGACATGTCGTTTACCCTCTTGCACAGCAATTCGGATACCGACTCTTCGAAGACCTTTTATGTGAGCAACGGGCTTTCCCTGGTCCACAGGTTCAATGCGATTTTTTCCGGTTTTGCGCGGGTTGCCATCAGCAACAACAAGGCGCAGGGGGCTCCCCTCACCAGCAATATCAGCGCCAGCGCCGCCCTGAATGTTACCCCCCTTCCAACCTTGAATCATAGTATCGTCTACAACGCTTCGATCGGCTACACGAATGGCAAGCAGAACTCGCAGAACGCCCTGTTTCTCAATAATTCAGTGGGGCTCTACAAGGGGGTGTCGCTCAGCGTCAACGGCGGAGTCAGCACCGCGACCTCTTCGAATGGCAGGATCAGCGACAGTACGGTCCTCAACGCCGGTATTTCCGTGAATCCCCATAAGAGGTTGACCCTCGGGATTACCTATGGGGAGCAGGCTTCAAAATCATCGGGAGGCGGCAGCCCCGACTCTGCCGACTTTTCCCGCAGGATCTCCGCGTCGGCGGCGTATAACCCGTTTGACACATTGTACCTTAACGGTTCGTGGAACATGAATATGCAAAAGAACCAGCCGACAGGCACCACGCAGAACTACAGTGTGTCCTGGGCGCCCTTCAGCGGGGGAGCCCTCCAGTTTTCTTTTGCCTACTCCGAAAGCCTTTCCTTGCCTGACAACACGACAACCAGGTCCGCCGCACCGTCCATAAGGTGGAACATCAGGCCCGGCGCGACATTCGACCTCGGCTATTTGTATTCCGAAACCAGCAGCCCGGTGGGGGGGGCGGCAGCTGTCAACAGCCTGACAACGACTCTCAGGATAACATTATAAATCTTGTAAAAGAGGGGAGATATGTATAAAATAACGCCGAAGAAAATGAAAAATATCGTCAGGTTCAAACATGCCGCTTACATCTGCGCGGCGATGCTCGTCTTCGCTGCATTGCCGGGCTGCGCCTTTCGGAGCGCCGATGTGTTCCGCGATGCCAACATGGATTTCGGGGCGATACGGACCGTCGCGGTCATGCCGTTTGCCAATTTTTCGAAAGACATTCAGGCAAGCGAAAGGGTGCGGGACGTGCTTGTCACCGATCTTATGGCAACGGGAAGCGTCTACGTGGTCCCGACCGGAGAACTGTCTCGCGGCATAATAAGCGCCGGCCTGGCCAATCCGACTATCCCTTCCATCGATGAGGTCATCAAGTTGTGCAGAATTCTCAAAGCCGACGCCCTGTTGACCGGCAGCATCAGAGAATACGGCGAGGTGAGGTCCGCCGGCGCCACGGCCGAAGTCATCTCGTTGAGCTTGCAGACAATCGAGGGGCAATCCGGGAGAATTGTCTGGTCAGCATCTACGACACAAGGGGGGATAGGCCTTAAGGACCGGATGTTGGGCGGCGGCGGGCGGCCGATCAACGATACCACTGAAAAGGCTGTTCAGGATGTCATCGGTAAGCTGCTCAATTAAAAAAATTCTTCTCTTTTCCCTGACCCTGCTTGCATGTGCCGGCAGCGCGCCTGCAGAGGCCCGGCAGCAGAGCGCGACCGGCCCGGCCATGCCCGGCCTCCGTCTGGCTGTTTTCCCCATTGACAATCTGAGCAGTGCGAGCGCTCCGCTGCGGGAAATGCGGCTCTCAATGATGAGGAAGCTCCTGGATCTGGGGGTCGAGGTCATTAACGACGAATCCCTGGCCAAGGTCATGGAACGGCACCGTATCCGGTATACGGGGGGGATTGATATCAAGACGGCACAGGCGCTGAAGAATGAGGCCGGCGTCGATGCTGTCCTGATAACATCCCTGGAGCTTTACCTCCCCGATAATCTCCCCAAAATCGCCCTGACTGCCAGACTGGTAGCAACTGGCCCGCTGCCGGAGATTATCTGGATGGAGAGCATTGGTCTGGCCGGTGACGATGCCCCGGGTCTCCTCGGATTAGGGCTCATAAGCGACCCGCAGAAACTCCAGGAGAGGGCGCTGCGTTATCTTGCCGGATCTCTTGCCGGCCATCTTCATGATCGTGGGAAAAACCATCCAGCCGGCATGGCGGCGAAAACATTCCGGCCAAAACAGTTCTACGCCTCGGAGGATATCGCCAAGCTCAGGAAAGGCAGAGTCGCCGTCATACCGTTTTTTAATGAAAGCAGCCGAACCCGCGCCGGAGAAATACTTCTTTTGCATTTCCTCAACCAGCTGGTCGGGATGGAAATAGAGACCATGAAGGTGGTAGAGCCGGGTGTTGTCAGGGAGAAAATGCTGAACCAGAGAATAATAATGAACCGCGGTGTCTCTTACCGGGACCTGGACCTGATCGGGATCCCGCTGGAGGTGGATTTCTTCTTTACCGGGAAAGTATTCGCCTACCAGGATTATCCGGGCGCCCAGGGCGCTCCACTCGTAGATTTTTCCACGATGGGGATAGGGGTGGAGAACAAAAGGATCGTCTGGGCCTCGGCCAGCTACAATGCGGGTGATGATGCCGTCTTCTTCTTCGACGTGGGGAGATTGAGCACAGCGAGCGCCATGGCGGAAGCCATGATGCGTTCCGTAGTGATAAGAATGTTTGGCGAAAAGTGAGGGCTTCAGATGTTTTTAAAAGTTGCTTTTTTTAGTTTTTATGTCTAAGCTATTCAGGTTTTATGGCAGGTTCGATTCGGTAAATTATGAAAAATTATTCACATAAGCGGGGTAAAATGAAACGGACTTTATTGCTGAGAATTGCAAGATCATGGGTGGTCATAGTTCTTCTTGCGGCAACGTGTGCTGTTTGCGCCGAAGAGGTTCCCAAGGCACCGGCCGGCGGAGAGGCCCTGAGTTCCCCGGTGAAGGACGACATCAAGGAGTCGGCCGAGGGGGCTGCGACCGTTGGCGCAGACTTCACGGTTACCTTGAAGGCGCCTCTCGGTTCTCCCCTTTTCGACGACTTTCCCATCGTCACCGTGAACGATGCAAAAATAACCCTTTCCACATTCACGAAGAACCTGGACCTGCTGCATCAAAAGATCGCCGAGACACAGACCCCGCGGAAGAAATCTTTCTCAGAGCTCCTGCAACGGCTCATCACGATTGAGCTCATCATACAGGAAGCCAGGAACATGGGGCTCGACCAGCTTCCGGAAATTAAACAGGGTCTGGATGAGGAGGCAAAAATACTGCTGAATACAATGGTGCGCGAACAGCACGTGAAAGACATCAAGCCCGATGAAAAAGAAGTTGAAAAAGCCTACCTCGGGATGTCCAGGGAAGTGAAGTTGCAGCAGGTTATGTTCAAGAAGGAAGAGGATGCAAAAAAATTCGAGCAGGCGGTACGGGCAGGTGGGAATTTCGGTGAACTTGCGGAGAAGGGGGTTAAAGAAGGGATAGCTGAAAAGCCTAAAGGTGAAGATTATGTCCGAATTTCCAGGATGAGCCCGGATTTTGCCAAGATTATTTCCACCATGCAAACCGGCTCAGTAAGCGCGGTAGTGCCCAATCTCCCCAAATTTGTGGTTTTCCGACTCGAAGATGCAAAAAATGCGGATGATCCGGCGATCAGGGAGCAGGCGAGAAGGCGGCTGCGTGACAAGGCGCGAGCCAAGGCTGTTCTGGATTACCGGGCCGGCTTGTACGGGAAGTATTTAAAACAGAATACCAAACTCATAAAAGCACTTGATTTCGAGGCCAGGAAACCGGGTTTCGCAAAGCTCCTTAAAGATAAACGGGTCCTCGTGGCCATCAAGGGAGAAAAACCGATAACAGTTGCCGAGTTGGCCGATGCCCTGCGAGGACGGTTTACCCATGGGGTTGAACGTGCTCTGAAGGAGAATAAGGTCAATGCAGAAAAAATGCCGGTTCTTGAGTCGATGATGGCGCGAAGGGTATTCCATAAGGCAGCGCTGGATACGGGGGTGGATAAGAGCCGCGAGTACACGGATGCAGTTGACGAGATGGAACGTGGCGTGCTCTTTGGGCTTTTTGTCGAAAAAGTCATCAAGCCCGACATCAAGATCCCGGAAGCTGATCTGAAAGAATATTATAACGCCCATCTGAAGGAGTATACGTATCCGGCGATGCTGAAGATAAAGACCCTCGACTTTAAAACAAGCGACTCGGCAAAGAAGTCGATTGAAAAACTGCGGAAGGGGATGGACTTCAAATGGCTGAAGGCAAACGCCGAAGATCTGGCGGCCAACGATGACGAAGGAGGCCAGGTTCCCGGCGAACATCTGGTAACTGTAACTTCATTGCCCGATGGAATGCAAAAGGCCCTTGCAGGGGTCACTTCCGAAGACTTCAGGCTCTATGACGACCCAAGAGGGTTCTACGAGGTAGTGTATGTCGAGAAAGTTATCCCCGCAACTCAGCAGCTTTTCGAGGATGTGGTGGAAAAAATCGGGCCGATTGTCTATGGTGAGAAGCTGACACAGTCCATCAAGGAGTGGTCGAAAAAATTGGCGGAAGCGAATGACATCAAGATTTATGTCGATTTTGGCAAGTAATGCCATTTTCCATTCAAGATGACACAAATTGTACATTGGGTTTGTAGGGGCGGGCCGTGCGTCCGCCCAATCTGGCACCCGCAAGGGGTGCCCCTACAAGCGTCACCTTGAATGCGAATTGGAATAAGCAGAGCTTTGATCAATGGTGATTATGAGAAGAGGAGAGATTATGCAGACAT
>JBGQLM010000130.1:0-11661 GCA_041500085.1 Geobacteraceae bacterium | reverse complement strand
CGACATCTAGGAGGCTGTCGGACTTAGGAAATCGAAGCGAAAATTCGGCTGGACGAGATCAGATTTTGCCGATTTTGAAGGTTAATAGTTGTTCTATTGACCGAGAAAGCGGTGAAATATGAGCCGTTCAGACGGATTTGCAGCAGATTTATTCTAAGTCCGACAGCCTCCTAGCCATGCGCTCCGGCTGTTTCCGCTCGAAAAGACCCTCACTGTCACAGATTCAGGTCCTTGGAAAGTCTACAAGCAGAGCCAACCAACTTTTTTTTATAGCAGAAATATCCGGTAACTAACAGGAAAAAAGCCCTATTTACGCCCTGCTTCAAGAATTAGTCCGGTGACAAACTGTATTCAATCTGTGCTATACTGACAAAATGGATACAAAACATGGCCTTTCCCTGAAAAGAATCATCACCGAACTGAGTACCCACCACCTCCCCGGCAAGGAAACCCCGTTGAAACTCGCCGTCATAGCCCTTCTGACCGGCGGGCACATCCTGATCGAGGATATCCCGGGACTGGGCAAGACCACCCTTGCCATAGCGCTTGCCAACTATCTCGGGCTCTCCTTCGGCCGGGTCCAGTGCACCAGCGATCTGCTGCCATCCGACATCACGGGGCTGACGATCTTCGACCGGAACGAGAACCGGTTCCGCTTTGTCAAAGGTCCGGTCTTCAACAACATCCTGCTTGTGGACGAGATAAACCGCGCCATGCCAAGACCCAGAGCGCCCTTCTGGAAGCGATGGAAGAGCAGAGGGTGACTGCCGACGGCGAAACCTACCCGCTTCCCGACCCCTTTCTGGTAATTGCGACCCAGAACCCTTCCGAGCAGGTCGGTACCTACCCCCTGCCGGAATCGCAGATGGATCGTTTCCTGATCAGGACCGGCATGGGGTATCCGGCAGAAGAGATCGAAAAGTCGATCATCCGTTACGGCAGTATCCGGGACGATATCCGCTCGATCAAGCCGATCGTGGACAAGGCCGAGATCACTGCCGGGATAAAGGCTGTCAAGGAGGGGGTCTATCTTTCGGAAAAGCTGGCAGACTACATCTACCGGATTGCCGCCGCAACCAGAAATCATCCGCTCATCCAGACCGGGATCTCCACCCGCGGGGCGATAAGTCTCGCTGAAGCGGCAAAGGCAAATGCACTCCTTAACGACAGGGATTTTGTCCTTCCGGAAGATATCAAGGAGCTGACGGCAGCCACGGAGGCTCACCGGCTTCTCATGCGCCCGGGGTACGAATCGATTGACCGGGAGGGACTATTAAGCGAACTGCTGACATCAATTCCGATCCCCCAGTCATAAAGGTCAACACCGCAGGCACTCTTTACATCGTCATCACGATCCTGCTCGGCCTGTCTGCGGTAAATACCGGCAACAACCTCCTCTTCCTGATCGTCTCCTCCATGCTCGGTTTCATGGCTGTCAGCGGCATTTTCGGGCTGCGGAATCTGCAGCAGCTGGAAATTGCAGTCAAATTCCCCGACGAGATCTACTGTAACATCCCGGCTCAGCTTATCGTACATCTCTCCACCAGAAGAGCAGTTCTCCCGCACTACCTCCTCACCCTCCATCTTCAGGGCGCGGAAGCAGCCATCCCCTTTCTCAACACCAGGGAGAGAAAAGAGCAGAAGGTACTGGTCACCTTCAAGACACGAGGCGCCGGGGCCGTCACCAGGGCTGCTGTCACCTCACCCTTTCCGGTAAACTTCTTCGTCCGGAGCAACCTCCTGACCCTGCAGGCCGACTATCTCGTCTTTCCGCAACCGAAACCGCTCCCCCGCAGCTGGAACAGGAGTGACCCCAGAGAGATCGGGAAGGTCTCGCAGCTGAAAAAAGGGAGCAGCGGCGAAACCGAATCGATCGACCGGTATACCGGGAGTGAGCCGTTCAAGCAGATTCACTGGAAACTTTCCGCCCGGCACGATGACCTTCTGGTCAAGGAGATGACTGAAGAAGCTGGAAAGCCCGTCATCATTGATCTTGACCAGCTTCCGGGCGGGGTAGAAGAGCGTCTGGGACATGCAGCCTACCTGATAAACCATCTCATGTCTGACGGAAGAGCTGTCGGCCTGAAAATCGGAGAGAAGAACGTCCCGCCCGGAATCTCGCGCGGTCACCGGCTGAGATTGCTGGGAGAGCTGGCCTGTCATGCTCCGGATTAAGACCATCCTGCAGATGCTCCTCTATTTCGCCGCGCTCCTCGGGTATCTGCCGCTTGCCCCATGGCTTCACCCCTTTCCGAGAGTTGCCGTGCCTGCGGCTATCATCTTTGCTGCGATAGCCGACCGGCGGGGAGCAATCCTCAAGGACAGGGTTGCGCTCCTGGTTTCGATCGCCTGCTTCCTCTTCTATTTCTTCCAGTTCAGCCGCCATAACGTTGTCGAACCGGCCGCGAACATGCTCGCCATCTTCCTGGCGATCCGGATCGCCGGAGAGAAATCCCCCCGGAATTTCCTCCAGACCCTCACGCTCTCCATGTTCTGCCTGGCCGCTTCAACCCTGTTCGACCTCAGCCCCCGCTTTGTGATCTACCTGGTATTGCTGCTCCTTGCCTTTACCACTTCCATGGTCCTGCTGACCTTCCAGAGCAGGGCTCCCGGGTTCGCTCCGGGAAGGAAAGAACTCCGCTCGATCCTGGCAGTAGCCCTGCTGCAGCCGCTGGTTGCAGCGCCCTTGGTGGTATTTCTCTTCTTCATTCTGCCGCGTACCCAGCTGCCGATCTGGCACGGGCTGACCAGGGCGGGAAACGACCGGAGCGGAATCAGCGAAACCGTGAAGGCCGGGGAAAAGAGCAGCATCAGCAGCGGCAGCGGCGTCGTATTCCGGGCCGAAATGCCGAAGCAGCCATCAGGCGCTCTCTACTGGAGGGCCATCGTTCTGAACACGATCAAAGGCGATGAGTGGATCCACGCGATTCCGCCGGCGGAAAAAAGTATCAGCCGCGAAGGGAAAGAGCTTTCCCTGAACATATTCCTGGAGCCGGGGAGACTCCCTTATCTGCCGACCCTGAACATTCCGGACAGGATCCCGGGATACCGCGGTTCGCCGCCGGATGACCGGACCTTCCCGGCATCCGGACTCACCGGAGGGAGACGCAGTTACCAGGTGTTGTCGCAATCAGGGGCAAGGCTCTTAACCGTAGGGAAGATGAACAGGGATTTCTACTCCACCCCCCCTGAGAAAGTTCCTCCCCGGCTGAGCAGACTGGTATCCGGGGCAGTGGCAAGAGTGCGGCAGGACCGGAAGAAACTTGACGCACTCGAAACAGCATTTGCCAACATCGGACTTTCGTATGCCTCAAGCAATCTGCCGACCGGTCCCGACGCTATCGACAAGTTCCTGTTCGAGGGGAAAAAGGGGCACTGCGAGCTGTTTGCCGTCTCGTTCGCGACCGCCTTGCGCCTGGCCGGCCTGCCGGCACGGCTGGTCGGCGGCTACTACGGCGGCGACTACAACGAATTGGCCGGGTACTACATCGTAACCGAAGAGCGAGCACACGTCTGGGTCGAGGTCTGGATTGAGGGGAGCGGGTGGCTGACCATCGATCCAAGCCGCTTTGCCGTCAATTTCGAGGAGAATTTTTCCCGCAAGCGCTCAGACTATGAGCTTCGCGTGCGGCTCTTTCTCGACTCGCTTGCCTACTACTGGAACAGGATGGTCATCACCTACGACTTCGAGAGCCAGTTCAGCGCTGCCAGCAAGGCCGGCGCGGAGCTCAGGGTACTGCGCGAGGCGAAAATCCCGAAGCGGAAAATCATGCTGACAGTCGCCGTGCTGCTCGTCCTCTGCGGAGGGATCGTGCTGCTGACCGGCAAGCGGACAACTCCCGAAGAGCGGCTCCTGACGCGGTTCAAAAAGATCGTTCAGAGGAGATATGGAGTCGATATCCCCCCTGCTACAGGACTTCATGAAGCGATTTCTGGAATAGAGAATCAGGCAATCAGGAAGTTTGTGGATATCTACACCGGCTCCCTCTACCGGGACAAAAGACTGACGAAACAAGAGATTGATTTGCTTGAAAAGTTTTTGACGGAAATTGCCAGAGACAGGACTTAATCGAACAGGCTTTGCACGTCATGTCGCCCTGTTGAATCAATTAATTAATCGTCAGCTTGCCGCTTCTCCTGGGAGACGCCCTTGCCTTAGGCTAGTACTTGGTTTACCCTGTCTCGGTGAAACAACCAAGTTACCGTAAACCAGCAAGCTGATAACGGTAACTAAGCACGACAGTGATTGGATTCCCGTACAGGGGACTTGCCTGCCCGAGTTCTCAAGTCCTTGACTCAATAGGCTGCCAGTGATCTTGAGAAAGATGTGAATTAGACTCCCAATCTGACGGATAAAGAGCAAATAATATTGAAATCACGAGTCCTGATCACGGTTATACTTGCAGCAGCTTTATTCAGCGTAATCGATCTTGCCCATGCCGCGTCCGGTGAGGATAACAGGTATGCCGGCGGGAATGTCATGGCAGCCACTAAAGAATTGCATGCTGTGGATTATCCGGCGGCAGGCGGACCGGCAAAGAATGACGGAGGGCAGCCAATTGAAACCGGCGAAAAACCTAATACCGCAAACAAAAAAAAAACCAGGACAGGCAATGTGACACTGGACCTCAGTCTGGGGTATTCACAGTTGAGGGATAGTACCAATACCAAGTTCAAGACTTGCGCTTCCAATATCATTACCACATTCAGGGGATTTGAAAAACTGGACCTGTTCCTGGACCTGCCGTTGGTTTTCGGGGAGCGTACGGACGCGCTGAACTCCACCCATTCAAATGCCGGAATCGGAGACATAAATTCCGGTCTCTATTATCAGTTGTTAGACGAGGACGACTGGTTTATTTCCGTAAGACCGTTATTCATTGTCAAATCCAATTCAGGAAGTTCACCATATAAGGCTGCCGGCTCTAAAGTGGTTTCCGGCGACGGACATTGGTCAGTTGAGGCCGGATCCAGCTTTTCCAAAATCATCGGCCATCTGACGCTATTTTCGCAGGTTTCCTATTCCTACTATTTCGACGAAAAAATACACGGCCCAAATAACAGGCATGGCGACATCTTCTATTTTCATGTTGGTTCCACTTATCAATTAAGAAATGACCTGAATGTGTCATTACTAGAAGAGAACACCTTCCTGGGCGCCGGTAAAGTCGAAGGAGTCACGAGTGAAAGCAGCAAGGCGCCGGTCAATATATCCTCCAACGTCGAATACAAGCTGTCGCCAAAGGTTACCCTGACACCAGCTCTCACTTTCAGGCTGAGCAAACCAGCAGAGGACTTTTCCTTTAGCCTCACTTATGGTTACATGTTTTGACCTTGGGGAGTAACACAACGTGTCATAAAA
Organism: Geobacteraceae bacterium; assembly: GCA_041500085.1. Classification (GTDB taxonomy): domain Bacteria; phylum Desulfobacterota; class Desulfuromonadia; order Geobacterales; family DSM-12255; genus VEOV01. Next base: position 6,299 of record JBGQLM010000130.1, on the reverse strand, counting down.
GGAGAGGCGCGAGCCGTAAGCGCCGGACAGTCCGGGAGTGCGAAGAGGGATCAACGCAGCCGAGGCATCTCCCTTCACACCGTACACATCACCCGCCTGACCCGGTACTCGCCGCCGACTACCAGATACTCCCCCTCCCCCTTCAGGATGCTGTTCGGCAGCAGGTCGTCATAGAAAAAAATCTTCGCCAGCGGGGCCTGGATCTCCCAGACCGTATCGCCGAACTCCCAGGCCCTTTCCTCATTGTCGGTGAAGGAGACCAGGTTGTTCAGCCGGACGATCTGCTCCCGCTTGCCGATGATCTCGACCAGCTCGTACTCATTGGCATCGTTGGTGCCGCGAAACAGCTTTAGGCGAGTGTCCGCGAGATATGATTTTCCGAGTTCGTACTGGCAGTATTCGTAGAGCAGGTCCAGCTGGGAGTTTATGGCATTGGTGCGGGCGCTTCCCTTGGTGCGGTCCATGGCATAGGTCATGTACTCCTCGGCATGGATACCGGGAATGCGAATTTTGTGGAAAGTGGGAGGAATCCCGATGCGACTCTCCACCCACCCCTTCAGCACAGCACCTTCTACCGAATTGGCATCCATCATCCAGCCGCGCAAAAAGCGGAGATAGCTGTTTTTGAGGCTCTTGCGGGCACTGTCGGTCTGGCTCTGCCAGTGGTGGAGCTGGTATTTCACCGACATATAGTCATTGAAGACAATTGCTCGCTCGGCAGCCGCAGTGATGCTGTCGAGCTTCTGGAAGAAATGGCGGTTTGCGGGGCGCACCCCCTGTATCTCCAGGGGCTGGGGATGTTCGTTAAAGTGGCGCGAGGCGATGACCCATGGAGGTAGATTGCAAAGATTGAAGCCGACGCCTGACATGGATCATCACCCTAAAGCAGGTTCGAGGATCGTGGTTCGAGAATAACCCTTCGGCCTTTATCCTCGCTCCTTATTCCTCGTTCCTCGCTCCTATAAAACTTTGGCCAACTCTGTAAGCGAAGGGTGAATCTCCCCCTCCAGGGTAAACACCTCGAATCCGAGACGTGCCATCTCTTCCTGCGGTGCCGGGCCTATTTGCGAGCAGACGATCGCGCGGCACCCCTGAAGTGCATCGGATATCCCTCTCAGCACGTGCCCCCGCAAGGGGTGTGCTTCATCGTAGGAACAGTAGCGTTCGACCTTTTTTTCATCAACCAGTTTTACGACCGTACCTTCCACTTCATACAGAAGAAAGCGTTCGGCATGGCCGAAGTGCTGGTTGATAAGCTTTCCGTCTTTGGTAGCGACAGCGATAAGCATGATAACCTCCCGTAGGGGCGGTCCCGTGTGACCGCCCATGATTCGGGCAACCACATGGGGTTGCCCCTACAATACAACCGGCTCGAACTCGAAACATTTTTTGGAGCAGGTGCGCCCGCACGCCTGACAGCCTATGCAGTTGCCCGGATTCTCGACCTTCATGAACATCTTGGCTGAATCGTCCTCATCGAGCTCTTCAAATGCCAGCACATCGTGAACGCAGACCTTGTAGCAGCGGCCGCAACCGATACAGGTCTCCTCGTCGATCGACTTGATGAACTGGGGAGTGTATTCCGTCTTGTCTCTTCTTAAACCAGTAATGTATGCCATTGTTCTTTCCTCCGATTTTTTAAATGTTGAATTATGAATTATGAGTTATGAATTTAAAAATCATACTTCATCATTCATACTTCATAATTGTCCTTTGCTATTCATCCAGAAATGATGTCGACAAATCCTTGTTCATGGCCTTTTTCAACCACGGTGGCGGATTACCCTGCAGAACTTCCTGCAGTCTGCCGACGATCTCGGCAACCGGTACTTCGGTATTGGTCTTCATCGGGTGGATCTTCCGGGCCACCAGCTTGGCTGCTGCCGGCCCGCCGATCTGCATGGTATAGACGATGGCGCAGTCGGCCAGGGCATTCCCGCGGGCAGTTATCCGGTCTTCTTCATCTCCGTCCGTGGATATCCCGCTGATGGTTGCAACCGGATGCGCCTCATCCGGACCGATTTCCCAGATATGAAAATTCTGGCACTGCCCGAAATGCTGATCTATCACCTCGCCGCTGCTGCTGGTAAAAGCAACTTTCATCCCCGCCCCCTTTCGCAACAAAAAAGACGCCTGCACACTCAAGTGCAAGGCGTCATTGCCACTGCGTCCAAACTGGAATTGTTATGGTACTGCGCTACCTGGCAGCGCCTGTCTTTTAATTAGCATGTGACATGCCAAAACAGTAACCTGCTGATATCATGTGAAATATTGTCGACAGCAACAATACATATGAAAACTTATTGCACATACTGCTGAAATAAATGGCAGAAGACAGTTACAGATGACCGGGTTTGATGATGGGAGACAGCGCCTTGTTCTGAATCGGGATTAAAGGTGCAGCAGATGTCCCAATGCTCCGGGGAGCAGAAGGTCAAAGGTCATAAGCAGCGTCAGGAGAATCATGACAACCACGGTGATCCAGGCGATTATATTGAACGTCGGACCATTGACATAGCTTCCCATGAGACGCTTGTTATTGATCAGACGTAGCATGAAGATGAGGACAAACGGGAGCACCGCACCGTTGACGACCTGTGAGATGTACATGATGGCGATAAGCGGAGCATTCGGAATCAGGATGAATGCGGCACTGATGATGATGATGGCGGTGAACAGCCAGAAAAACTGGGGCGCCTTGCGAAAATCATTGTCGACACCGGACTCCCACCCCATCCCCTCGCAAATGTAGAAAGCAGTGGAGAGCGGCAGGATGCAGGCGGCAAAAAGGGACGCGTTGCAAAGGCCGAAAGCAAACAGAACCGTCGCATGCTTTCCCACCAGCGGTTTCAACGCCATGGCAGCATCTGCAGCAGTCTCCACCTTCAGTCCCTGGACATGAATGGAGGCAGCACAGGCAACAACGATAAAGGAGGCAACGATGATGGCAAAGATGCAGCCGATGATGACATCCAGCCGGGTAAAGGCGTACTGGTCCACGGTGATCCGCTTCTCTACCACTGCCGACTGCTGATAGAACTGCATCCACGGGGCAATGGTCGTACCTACGACACCCACCATCATCATCATGTACTCACTGTTGGGCCGGAAATCAGGGATAACCGTCGCCCTGACAATCTCATGCCAGGGCGGATTGGACATAAAAGCGGCGATCGGATAGGCAACATACACCAGGCAGGCGACAAGAAATATTTTCTCCACCACCTTGAGCGAACCTTTGACGATCAGGAACCAGATCATAACCGCAGCAACCGGGACAGAAAGGTATTTGCTGATGCCGAAGATCTCCAGACTGGCGGCAATTCCGGCAAACTCTGATATTGAGTTTCCCATATTGGTCAGAAGAAGGGCGATCATGACATAGAATGTAACCTTTACGCCGAACGTCTCCCTGATCAGGTCGGAAAGGCCCTTGCCGGTCACGGCCCCCATCCTGGCGCACATCTCCTGGATAACCACCAGGGCGATCGTTGTGGGAATCATCAGCCAGAGCAGCGAGTAGCCGAATTTGGCCCCGGCAAGCGAATAGGTGGTGATGCCGCCGGCATCGTTATCAACGTTGGCAGTGATTATCCCCGGGCCGAGAATGGCGAGGAAAAGCATTATATTACGGGCATTAACCTTGCGGAGCGGCCCTAAAAACCGAAAAAAACCAAGTCCGGTGAACATATGTTTCCTCTTATTTAAACTTCAGGTGTTTAGGCTGAGGGCTGAAGGTTATTAGGAGAGTCAATAGCCGTACATACCCAAAGCAGACATCCTGAATTTTGTGATGGCACATGATTAACCGTCTGCCTTCAGTCTTCAGCCTTCAGCCTATAATCAGCCATGGCGCTTCCGTTTGAGGGCATAGGGGAGGAACATCTCCAGGATGTCGTCCACTGTGATAATCCCCAGCATATTTTCATTCTCGTCAAGCACCGGCACAGCAACCAGATTGTACTTGGCGATTATCTCCAGAACATCCTCCGGCTCGGATGCGACATTCACCGCCTTGACACTATCCACCATGATTTCCGTCACAGGGGTCTGGGGCGGGGAAATGAGCAGTTCCCGCAGACTGACTACCCCTGCCAGCCGCTCTTCTTCATCGAGCACATAGGCATACTGGACCATCTCCACTTCGGGAGCGCCCTCCCGAACTGACGCGAAAGCCTCGCCGGCATTCTGGCCGAGACGTACGGTCAGAAAGGAGCTGTTCATCAGGCCGCCGGCAGTATCATCTTCATGCTCCATCAGCTCCTGAATCTCTTCCGCCTCTTCGGTCGGCATCAGGCCAAGAAGCTCCTGGGCCTTCTCGTCCGAAAGGTCACCGAGGACGTCGGCAGCCTCGTCCGGCTCCATCTCTTCGAGGATGTCCGAGGCCAGTTCGCTGTCCATCTCGGTGATGATCCGGCTCCGCAGCTCCGGATCGAGCTCGTGGATCGCCTCTCCGGCAGTCTCCGTGTCGAGTGAAATAAGCACCGTCTGGATATGCTGATGAGAGATATTGGTAATGATCGAAGCGAGGTCGGCGGGGTGCATTTCGGCCAGCTGATCGTGGGCCATGGTCAGGGCCAGGCGGGAGAGGTTCATCTCCAGCGGCTGTACGAATTCCCAGCTGATCTCCTGGCGAGGGACCTCTTTCTTGAGGATGGCGGCCACCTTGTTGCCGAACCTGTCGAAGCCGAGACGGCGCAGCAGACCGCTCAGACCGATATCGACCGAAAGTATGCAGAGAAATTCCTTGTATTTTCCGAGCTTGATGTCGTTCACCCGCACGACCTTGGCCCCGTCAACATCGACGATCTGTTTGTCCAGGATATCCCGCTTCACCAGGATCTCGGTTTCTGCTTCCAGGTAGCTGTCGAAATCCGTTACCGAGCCCTTCACGGAGATGACAAAGCGGTTGAACAGGGAGATGGAACTCCAGGGGATGCTCACTGTCCGCTTGTTCTGTCTGACGATGAGATGGGAAACCTGCGGGAAACCCTCGCCCGGCACCATGACAATATCGCCCAACTTGCCGATCTTGCGGCCATGCTCGTTAATCACCATCTTCTTCAGCACCCGGCTGAAATAGACTTCATTGAGCTCTTCGGTCATGATGTGGAGACCTCCCGGAAGATACCGATCCATGGTGACAGCGAAAGCTGCGGCAGCAGTCAACAGCCCGTTACCGAACGACTGTTTCTGCCTGCAGATAAGACTTCTGATACTGAACGAAAGGATCGTGAAGAACAATCCCTGCCGAATCCTGTTTACGCCGTACTGTCAGCGGAAAACCTTCGGGCAGGAAGGAGGGAGGTCAACCGGTGATGAGCGGGGCGTAATGCAACAAGCGTATACTATGACTGTCCAAGCAGGTAGTACCCTCCGAATAAGCCGGAATAAAAAAAGACCATAGCGAACCATGGCCAGACAGGCGATCCCGGTTCCCCTCTCGTGGATTTTCGGCAGTGCACAACGTAGGTCAAGCCCTGATAAACAGGATAAGTACGTTAACTAAGTTAAACTTCTAACGTACTAATGACCAGCTACTTTGGGTAAAGCCTTAGGCCGACAATACCTGGTCTACCCGTTGGCGTCTTTCGACATTTCCGGGCAGTAGCTTCTGTTTGTGCAAACGCCTCATGCTAACGAGGAATCTAATTTTTTTACTCCAACAACTATTTATTGTCAACCCAATAACAGATCGCAGCCTTTAGCCTGCAAACCTCTGGCAGATCCGCTATGAAGATCATTACTGATCCTGACGAAGCCGGTAACCCACCCCCGGTTCGGTAACGATATGCCGGGGGCGGGACGGATCGGCCTCGATCTTGCGGCGAAGGTTACTGATATTGACCCGCAGCACGTGGGGTTGCTCCAGGTAGGCGATACCCCAGACCTGCTTCAGGATCATGCTGTGGGTAAGGACCTTGCCGGCGTGGGCTACGAAAAGGCGGAGGATGTCGTACTCTGTCGGGGTCAGCTGGATCTCATTGCCACCGACAGTCACCCGACGCAGATTCAGATCCATCTGCAGTTCACCGCTGGTGTACACCGGTTCTGGAACCTGCTGCAGGGAGCGCCGCAAGGCCGCTCTGATCCGCGCCAGCAGTTCACCGACACCGAATGGCTTGGTAAGGTAGTCATCGGCGCCGGCGTCCAGTGCTGCGACCTTGTCATCCTCGTGTTCACGCACGGAAAGCACGATTATCGGCACCGGCGACCACTCCCGAATCCTTTTGATAACCTGGATTCCGTCGATATCCGGCAGCCCCAGGTCGAGCAGGATCACATCGGGCCGGAAGGCT
>JBGQLM010000129.1:0-11675 GCA_041500085.1 Geobacteraceae bacterium | reverse complement strand
ACTGTGGGATGTTCCCAAAGTCCTGTCGATCAAGCCTGTTTCCAATATCTATTCTGATGAGGGATTGAGTCAGATCAGAACTGAATTGATACATATTTCCAATGGCCAGGAAGTTTCAGCGAAACAGCAACTGGTCACAGCAAAAGTTATAGATCATGAGAGCCTACGACCGGTCGGTTCGCCGTTGTTATTTACATGTATCGGGTTATTAGCTACGGGAGAATTCGACAGAGACCTGTATCATTACTGTGTGATCATACTGATCTGTTATATGATTTCCATCGGCATCTTTTGTATCTTATTAAGGATGCCGGCTGCCTTAACATTATTCTGTATTTTTTATTTTACCTCATGTTACGATCCATATCTTTCAGACATATTTGTCGTAAATATCAATCAGATCCAGTTGTTGATCGTTGCTTCGATACTATATGTATTTAGTAAAAACATGCATGTTATCTGCGGTCTATTATTGGGCTTTGCACTGATGCTAAAGCCAAATACACTGGATGTCTATGTTTTGATGTGTGCCGGATATATTATAAGATACAACTACAAACAATTATTGAGAATGAATATTGGCCTGATTACCGGCATTGCGGCGTCATTTATAGTATCAAGCATTTATTTTGATAATTATTATATCTGGATGCATTTCCTTAAAAGTATCACGACCACATTGCGTTTTAAGTTGCTGCTATTCGAGGATGGTAATTACGGGTTAGTATCACTTGTTCATTATTTGACCGGATATGATTTGGTCTTGCTTGTAAAAGCAGCATTGCTGTCACCGGTCGGTTATATGATTTATCTGTCGAGGAAACGAAAAGACATTATACCTGTTTGTGACGACAACAACGGAATGCCGGCATCAAGCTCTGGAATACGTCAAGGTGGTGCTGGTCTGGCAGAGAATGTCAATTATGCGTTTTTGTTAGTAGGGGCGGGATGTTTAGTAATGCTGCTTTCATCCGAACTGGTGTGGCTGCATTATTATGTCCTGCAGATTCCTGTTATGTTATATCTGTTAAAAGCAATATCGCGTAACAGGTTGAGATTGTATGCTAAAATTGCAGCAGTATGTATCGTTGCAGGCGGCAATTCGTTTTTTATGAAATATCTTGGCAGTCATGTCATCAGTTCGGTGCTGCTGAATATCTGTACGTTACTTATGCTAATAGCATTATTCAAGATCATGATGGATACTCTTAACCGTAAAGCCTGTTTTGCATAACGGGTCATTATATGTATCCCGCCCGGTTTTGTATGGTGTCATGTCAATAGAAGATATCCTTTGCTCTGGTTATAATCAGTTTCCCGGTTGAATTACGAGGGATATTACCGGTAAACATATCGAAGGCGGGAGCATCGCTGTTGGAGATTGTGTCATATTTCTAAGCATTAACTGGATGGAAGCCCGCGCTCTGTCCCTACAAGGGGTGTGATGAGAAACGCCTTTATCAATACGGTACTGGATGCCTGCAAGGTACGTGACGACATTATTATCCTCAGCGGAGACGCCGGACTTGGGGTTTTTGACCAGTTCAAGGTCGAATACCCCGAGAAGTTTCGTAATATGGGAGCTGCTGAGCAGAATACCGCCAGTTTTGCCGCCGGTCTGGCTCTCACCGGCTACAAGGTGTTTGTCTACAATATCATTCCGTTCCTCATCTACCGCTGTTACGAACAAGTAAGAAATGATATCTGTTACCAGAATCTACCGGTGGTGCTGGTCGGCATCGGCAGCGGTGTTACCTATGCCACTCAGGGGATGAGCCACTATTCGGTCGAGGATATCGGTATCGTCCAGACGCTGCCCAACCTTGTTGCCATTTCGCCGATGGACCCGGTAGAAGCGCACGCTGCTGCTTGTTTTGCGCTTGAATGCAGCAAGCCGGTTTATGTGCGCCTGGCCAAGCACGGCGAGCCGGTTTATCACACAGAGGCCCCCATCGATATTACCACGCCGCTGATCCTGCGGCCGGGTGAGGGGACCGCTGTGCTTTTTTACGGCTCCGTGGCAGGCGAGGTCATGGTTGCGTATGAAGAGCTCAAATCAAAAGGTAGTCCGCCCCTGGTGGTGTCCGTTCCCACGCTGCAGCCTCTTGATGTCTCTGCGTTGATCGAGATTCTGGCAAGGGTCAGGCACGTGATTGCGGTTGAGGAGCACTTCTCCAGCTGTGGCCTGGGCAGCATACTGGCCCGCCTGCGTTCTGAACATTCCCTTGACTGGAAACTGAGTGTCCTTGGCATTCCTCCTCATTACATTCATGAGGTCAAAAATGTCGCCTCATTGAGGGTTTCTTTCGGTATTGCCGCTGCCGATATTGTTCGTACGGTTGAGGCCGGATGATGAGTCAGGCCAGAAGAATCGCGGTAATCGGCAGTAACTCGTTTTCGGGAAGCGACTTCATCGATCTGCTCCTTCAGGACCCGACCAACGAGGTCATCGGAATCAGCCGTTCAGAGGAAAAATCTCCCATTTTCCTGCCATACCTGAGATTGGACAGTCCAAGATTCTCATTTCACAAACTTGACCTGAATACGGATCTTGGGGAGATTCTGGAACTGCTTGACAGCTTCAGACCGGAGTATATTGTCAATTTTGCCGCCCAGAGCGAAGTTGCACCAAGTTGGCTGCATCCTGAACAGTGGTTCCAGACTAACGTCGTCGCCCTGGCTGGACTCGTCAACCAGCTGAAGGACCGGAATTATTTGAAGCGATATGTCCATATTTCCTCACCGGAAATCTACGGGACCTGTTGCGGAACAGTAGCAGAAAACGCTCCATACAATCCGAGCACCCCCTATGCCACGTCAAAGGCCGCTGCGGACATGTGTCTGATGGCCTATTTCCGTCAATACAATTTCCCGGTTATCCTGATCAGGGCAACAAATGTCTATGGTGCCCATCAGCAGCTTTTCAAGATAATCCCCCGGTCTGTCATCAGGGTTCATGCCGGGCAGAAGATTGACCTCCATGGAGGCGGCGCTGCGGTTAAATCCTATATCCATATCCGTGATGTCTCCCGTGGTGAGCTTGCTGCGATGCTCAATGGTAGTCCTGGCGATATCTATCATCTTTCGCCTGAAGGCGGGATCAGTATCCATGCGCTGGTGAGCCTGATCTGTCGTGAAATGGGTGTTTCGTTTGCCGCGGCCGTTCGGATGGCTCCGGAGCGGCCGGGGCAGGATGCAGCCTATGTCATAGACTCTTCCAGGGCTCGACAGGAGCTCGGTTGGTGGCCGGCTATTTCACTGGAGGCAGGGCTTCGAGAGGTGATTGGCTGGATAAGCGGAAATTGGGAGGCTATCTCCCGGCTCGAACACGAATATATTCATGTACTCTGAGGACAGGTCGTAATCGCTATGAACAAACCGGATAAAATTGCGGCAACCCAGCCCAATGACAGATTCATGATGGACGGCCACAAACTGCTCTGGCACCTCGACCGGGTTAGCGAATGGGTAAAGGGGGAGCGGATTGCCCCGCTGCATATCGACCTGGGGATTACCACCGGTTGTAACATAGACTGCAGCTTCTGCTATGGTGTCCTCCAGGGGCGGACCGGAGCGTCTGCCCGTTTTGATATGCCGCTGGAACCTTTGCTGTGTTTCCTCAGGGATGCCAAGGAGTCCGGAGTCCGCTCTATACTCTTTGACGGGCAGGGAGAAAACACGCTTAACCATGCACTCTACGATGCTGTCCGCTACGCCGGCGAGATCGGCCTGAGCACCGCTCTGGCCACCAACGGCACACTCCTGCACCGGGAAAGCCTGGCGGGGCTGCTTGCACCCCTTACCTGGCTCCGTTTCAATATCAGCGCGGCCTCGCCCAAGTCTTACGAGCGGATCCACGGTGCGCCGCTCTTCCATAAGGTAATAGAGAACATCCAGCTTGCCGTGCAAATAAGACGTACAGAAGGTCTCGAAACTACGATCGGCATGCAGATGGTCCTGACCCATGACAACCTGGACGATATTGTCCCTCTGAGCAGGTTGGGAGCGGATCTGGGGGTTGACTATCTGGTGATCAAACCCTGCTCCGATGATCCGCAAAAAAGCCTCAATGCACCCACCTGCGAGTATCTGCAGCTGGAAGAGGTTTTCAGGGAGGCTGAGGCCTGTAGCAGAGATGGCTACAATGTTGTGGTGAAATCCAGCAAACTGGCAAACAGCGGACTCAAGGATTTTCCCGTCTGTTACGGTACCAGGTTCATTATCAATATCAGTGGTGACGGCAATGTATTTCCCTGCGGTCATTTTTTCAATACAAGGCGAGACGAATTCTGCATGGGGAACATTCTGCAGACCTCCTTCAGGGAGATTCTGGAGAGTGATCGCTACTGGGAGGTCCAGGAGAAGATTTCCACCATCGATGTTAACCGGGAGTGCGAGACCAACTGCCGTCACTACTACATCTGCGGTTTCCTCTGGAAACTCAGAAATCCCCCCCCGCACCTGGATTTTATCTGATGAGCGAAAAGGGGGAGGACATGCGTATCCTTCTTTTCGGCGGGAGCGGGGTCATGGGCACGGCGATGGAGCGCGTCTGCCGCTCCTCCGGCATTGAGTGCATCCAGCCGTCCCATACAGACATCGATGTCACCGATGCCGATGCGGTTGCCGACGCAGTCGCCCGGTATGCTCCAGCGGTGGTAATAAATGCTGTGGCCCTTATCGGTTACGATCTCTGCGAGAACGAGCCGGTCAATGCCTTCCGGATAAACAGCCTGCCGGCGTCGCACATGGCTAAGGTGTGTGAGTCGCGGAGCATAACCTTTGTCCAGCTCGGCACGCATGCCGTATTTGACGGCAGGAAGAACGGACCTTATACGGAGTCGGATACTCCCAATCCCCTGAACAGCTATGCAGCCACCAAATACCTGGCGGAACTTTACTGTCGCAACCTCTGCAGTCGTCATTATATAGTCCGTCTTCCGACACTGTTCGGCCAGCGCAGAAACGACCGGCCCGGGTTTGTTGACAAGGTGATGGAGATGGCGGCACGGGGGGCCGCACTGCGGATAGCCGATGATAAGATCGATTCACCGACATACTCCCTCGATGCTGCGTCAGGGCTTGTCAATATTTTGAGCGAGGCTCCACCGCACGGAGTGTATCACCTGGCGAATCGTGGCTCGGTTAGTTATTTTGATTTTGTGGCAAAGCTGCTGCAGCTCACAGGTAGTTCCGCAACGCTCACACCGGTCAAGGACATCGAATTTTCCTTCCACGGAAAAAAACCATTGAATACCGCCATGATATCGGAAAAACTTCAACCTCTGAGACCATGGGAGGAAGCTTTGCAAGAGTATGTGCTACGAGAGGGGTACAATTGAATTTCAACCAGTTGGCATTGTCGCTAATCGAGGAGAGACTTAAGAACTATCCGTCTCCGGAAGAACTGCTCGGCCGGATCATAACGGCTGCCCGGTCTGGAAGCATTGCTTTCTATCCCTGCAGCCGCTGCACGAACGATGTACTCAAAATGCTGCAAATATCATCTCCGCAAACGATGGCCGGGATTGCAGGTGTTTTCGACAGCTCCAGCGATGCTTTTGCCGTAGCCGGGATCGCAGTATATCCGCTGGCAGAACTCCCTCTGCTTCAACCGTCACTGGCAGCTGTGGTCGTTACTGCCAATGTGTTCTATGCCCGGGAAACCGAACGTGTTACCAGCCTGATCGGTCCGGAAACTCCGATAATAAATGTTTCGGGAATTGACCTGGAGCTGGCCGGTGCTGATAGGGCCGAGTTGATGCAGCAGATCAGGGAAGTCGTCAGCCTGCTGGCCGATGAGAAGTCCCGCACCGTCTATCTGCTGGCCTGGCTCGCCCGGTTACTGAACGATGAAAATCTGACTCAGCTGTTTGCAGGTGACGGGGAGAGCGAAGTCTGCTCAGTGAACGGCACGACTTTCTATAAAGATTACCGTCTCGACAACCTTCCGGCCGAGATTGTAAGGGAGCTTGAAGCCGACGTCTATTCACTTAAAACAATCTCGGCCGCGAGCGGAGATACGGTTCTGGACGTAGGTGCCTTCAAAGGGGATACGGCAATCTATTTTGCAGATCTGGTAGGCCCTTCCGGCAAAGTGATCTCATTTGAGCCGGTACACTCAAACTACCAGGACCTTGTCCATAATGTACGCCAGAACGGTCTTGACGCTATTGTCCATCCTGTGAACAAGGGCTGTGGCGAAACTTCCGGCCGATTCAGCATTGCGACGGCCCCGCAGGGCTCTCCATGGGCGTATTTATCGCGGGACAGAGGGGGTGAGGACATCGATGTTACCACGATCGATGAGTTCGTTGCCGGGGAAGGCTTGGAAAGGGTCGACTTTATCAAGCTTGATGTGGAAGGGGTTGAGCGTGAGGTTATTATGGGGGCAGAGGAGACCATTGCCCACTTTTGTCCGAAGATGGCAGTGAGCATGTATCATAATCTTCTTGATATGACTGAACTGCCATTGTTGCTGAACTCGATGGCAGCTTACAACCTGTACGTCCGCTGCAAGATGGCAGGGCCGTGGAGTATTTTTCTCTACGGTGAAAAAAAGTGAAGGTCGACTTATGACCGAATCAAAACGGCCTCGACCTATTTGTGAACCTCTCCCTCAGGTCTTTCTGCCGCAGAGTTATAACTATATTGCTCTGTTTCTTACCCTCGATTGCAACCTACACTGCAGTTACTGCATAAACCGTTTCGGCGACCTCACGTCTGAGCGGAAGATACTGTCCGGAGAAGAGTGGTTATGTGCTCTGAACCGGTTGGTATCCCGACCGGATCTGCCTCTTACGCTTCAAGGTGGCGAGCCTACCCTGCATCCGGATTTCTTTGCGATTGTCAATGGGATCCGCGGCGATCTTGCCATTGACCTTCTCACCAACCTTGAGGTCGATGCACGTCAATTCATGAGAAAGACCATTCCTGAGCGTTTCAGAAGGGACGCACCGTATGCCTCCATTCGGGTCAGTTATCACCCGGAGGTCATGAACATTAAGGAACTGGCGTCCAAGGTGCTGCAGTTTCTTGAGGCTGGTTACAGCATAGGCATCTGGGGGGTGCTGCATCCTCGCTGGTCAGCGGATATTCTCAGGGCCAGGGAATATTGTCTGAACCTTGGAATCGATTTCCGCACCAAGGAATATCTGGGAGAATACAACGGTGTCATGCACGGCCGCCTCTCCTATGCGGATGCCTGCAGAAGGGGAGAAGGTAAGGGGGTCATGTGCAGGACAAGCGAGCTTCTCGTCGGCCCTGACGGAGGTGTCTACCGCTGTCACAGTGATCTCTATGCCGGGCGGACGCCGGTGGGGAACATCCTCGATCCGGTACTGGCCATATCCACGGACTTCAGGAGCTGCGACTGCTACGGTTTCTGCAACCCGTGCGATGTCAAGCTCAAGACGGACCGCTTCCAGACATTTGGTCATACCTCTGTAGAGATATCGCATCCATGAAAGTCTCTCCTCGCAGGACAATCGCTGTCGCAGCAGCCGTCAGCATTATCTGCATGATCGTCTATCTGCGGGCTCTCTCCTGCGATTTTGTCAACTTTGACGATCACGACTTCATAGTAAACCTTGTTCCCATACGTACATTCGATCTGAATTTTATCAAGTGGGCATTCACAACCGTCGTACCGATTGCCGGTGCCTGGATACCATTAAACTGGATCTCCCTGGCCCTCGATTACCAGCTGTGGGGCGGACTGAATCCGCTCGGTTTCCATCTAACCAGTGCGCTTCTCCATGCGGCAAATGCCTTTCTGGTGGTCCTGATCGCCGATGCGCTCTGCAAAAAGAGGTTTGAAGAGGCGGCGGATGGTCAGCCGCCCACGTACCTTTACCCGGTAATGCTACTATTGTCCGGGCTTTTGTTTGGTCTCCACCCCCTTAGAGTTGAAGCGGTAGTCTGGATGACGGAGCGGAGGGGAGTGCTGAACGGTTTGTTTTCACTGAGTTCCGTCCTTTTTTATCTTCGTTATGCGCAGAAAAAAGAGGGCTCCGGGTTCATCACGACGTTATTTTCAAAGTACTACCTTTTATCAATCGCAGCATTCGGCTGTTCCCTTATGGCAAAGCCGGTCAGTGTGGTCCTCCCGGTTATGCTCCTTGTGCTCGACTGGTTCCCGCTTGATCGATTACGGAAACAGACCCTCCTGTCCGTAATCGTGGAGAAGGTCCCGTATCTGATCCTCTCTGCGGCAATCACGGTCATCTCTGTCCGTATTGGCGTTAAAGGCGGTCTAATCTCCTACGAACTGCTTTCCTTTGCCCAGCGATGCATTCTGTCTGGCAACGCTATCTTCGAATATGTCAGGCTGACGCTCTTCCCGTTCGGTATTCTACCGCAACGGATTATAACCTCTCCCTTTCCCTTCAGTTATACGGTGAAAGCAACGCTTGCCGTCATGGCAATCTGCCTGTGTCTGGGGAGTGTTCGCAAGAATAGGTGGCTCCCGGCAACCACCCTCCTGTTTCTTATTCCCATATTCCCCGTGCTCTCATTTTTTCAGGCAAACGACTGGCTGTATGGGCCACGTCATACCTATCTTGCATCGGTGGCGATCAGCATACTCGCGGCATACGGCTTCACGGTGGGGTTGAACAAACTGAGATGTTTCGGTGTGAGGTCTCTCTACATTCTGGGTATGAGTGTGACAACTGCGGTAGTAGTTTTTCATGCGGTTGTCACCTATCAGCGCATCGGCGACTGGCGAGACTCCGGCACCATGTGGACGCGGGTTATTACGAATCTCCCGTACAGCAGGGCGTACTTCCTGCGGGGGTTGCACTATGTCGATTCCGGACAGTATATGGCTGCCGTGAATGATTATACGACGTGCCTTGAATTTTCAGTGCGCGAGAATTATCCTGTGATTTATCAGGTAAATATCTACGCCCACCGTGGTGAGGCATTTGCGGGCGCCGGAAGATATGAAGAGGCGGTGCGGGATTTTTCAACGGCAATCAGCCGGATTCCCAACCCGCTATATTATTATCATCGCGGAATGGCATTGAGGGCGTTGGGAAAAGTGAGAGAGGCGGAGGAGGATTTCCGTCGTGCCGGAGGGACGAAAGGACAGATGCGCTGGATAGCCTCGTGATTTCTGTGCTGAGTTGGGAATAGTGGCTGTCGCACGGCTGATGTGATACAGCCCACATGTACCGTGTTTAGCGGGGCGGGGAAGAGGTCTCCCAGCCATAATCGCCTTTATTGAGCAGCAACCCGTCGCCGGGCAGTTGAAATGGTTTGCCGGTGAGGGGCTGTAGCTGCTTGCGCTTCTTGAACATGTACAGATGATAGTCCTTGTCAAAACGCCTCCTGAACCACCACCAGTAGTTCTTCACGTACGTCCTCGCATCCCGGTCTCGCAGTGCAATCCCGATATCCATGAACGTAATGAAAAACCTGAATGGAGCCATCCAGAACACCTTGTAGGCATTGAGGTGCAGCAGCGCCTTTTTGGCGGGTGGTGACAGAAAACTCATCAAACGCAGCAAGACGCGGTATCCCTGTAATAGCCGGAGCCGCTCCGGCTTATTCACAAACGAGCCCATGGCCATGTAATTGTCATGCAGCCCCTTCTCAAGCCGGTCGATTTCAACCCTGTCAAGTTCACCAGCGTTTACCCCATGCATGATCAGATCGGTTCCGGGCATATACTGGATCATGAATGGGGCGATGCGGTAACAGTGGCGCAGACCGGCAAACAGTTCGGCGGCAGCAAGCAACTCCTGCTTGATGGAACGGATGGTTTCCTCCTCGGATAGGGGGACGGTGCTGCCATCAGCCAGGGTTTTGGGAAGGCGGGGCAGGCCGAGGATGTAGTCAAGGGCGTAAGGCTGCCCGACCCGTTCGAGTATTTCAATCATGCCCAGGAAATCCTCGTTGGACTCCCAGCGATTCAGCACCTTGTTGCGGATCTCCTGATCCCAGCATTCGAGCCCGATCTGGATGGCGAAGCAGCCGGCATTTTTCATCGCCCGGACGGCCTGTTCGGTGATCAGGAGCGGATGGCTGAAACAACGGAAAGGAAGGGCGATCTCCTGTGAATACCGGGAGAAGAACTCCACTGCCCATGACTCATGCACGTACATGACAGGCTGGCGAAAATCAATCCACTCGGGCTTATATAGGCGGACATGCTCTTTTAATTCCCTGATCAGGGACTCCACGGAACGTTCCCGTACTCTCAGCCCCTTGAGGCGATCGGCTTCATCGGCGAGGAAGGAGAGGGAACAGTAGCTGCAGTGGTAGGGGCAGCCCCGTGAGGGGCTTGCCAGGTATGAGTATGACAGCGGCACATGTGGGGCGAACAGCTCCTTGTCGATCGTTGGAAGGGCATCGATATCATGGATAAGAGGCCGTTCTGCATTCTTGATCAATGTTCCGTCTTCAAGGCGAAACCAGAGATTTTTGATCGAATAATCTATCCTGCCCGCATCGATGCTGTTGCAGAGCTCCAGCAGCGCATACTCTCCCTCGCTTCTGCAGATGATATCCACTGCGGGGTCATCGGCAAGGAGCACCTGGTCAGATGCCGAATGGGGGTGGATGCCGCCGAAGATTACCGGCACACGGTAATATTTCTTGAGCTCAGCAGCCAATGTCCGCATCTCCTGATACTGGATGGTCTGGACATGGAAGCCGACCAGGTCGGGCTGCAGTTCGATGATCCGCTGCAGGACCAGGTCCTTCTGGTCGAGCAGCCTGGCCAGCCAGGGGATGGACAGATAATTCTTGTCGTCAAACAGGGCCTGGTCATAAACCAGATGAACTTCGTGCCCATGCGACTTGAGCATGGCGGACAGTGCCTGAAGTGAGATGTTTTCCCACCCCATGGCGACCAAAACGCATCTCATCGGTCGTTATCCCTTCGGTGTATCTGCCGGAAAAATGCAACCATATCCAGCAACGTCGAAATCATCATGGAGGGGCGGGCGCAGGTTGACGTGCCGTGAATCCTCCGTTTCATTCGCGCCGGGACCTCGGTGATGACCAGGTTTTTTCTCCTGGCGAGGACCAGTATCTCGACCAGAAAAAATATCCGGTCGTTTTTGAAATCGATGATCCGCTCCGAGAAAAGTCTGCGGCGATAGATCTGAATCCAGTTGACATCGGATATGCCAACGTTGAAGAGGAGCGGTATCAGGATGCGATTGTAGGCCATTGAGGCGAGATAGGCAAACCGGGTATAACCGACCCGCTCGGCGCGCGAACCGACGACGATATCGGAGCTCCCCATATGTTTAAGGTATGCCTCTATGTCATCCGTGCCCAGAGGATTGTCCACCGGCACGAAGATGACAAATTCCTTTGTGGCATGTTCAATACCGGTGCGGAAGGCGCCGCCGATCCCCTTGTTTTCGACGTGGTGCACCGCGAAGATATTGTCCTGAGTGGCAGCAATCGCGTCAGCTATCCCGGCGGTGCCATCCGTACTTTTGTCATCGATGATAATGATTTCAAATTCCAGACCAAGCACGTGAAAGGAGTTCCAGGTGCAACACACCGACCTTTCCAGACCTTGCTCTTCGTTAAAAGCCGGTATGATAATGGATATGGAGTTTAGGTCAGTTTCCGTAAAAAGCCTCCACGCTTGACGCCACATAGTCAAGCTGGCCATCGGTAATCTCAGGGAACATGGGCAGTGATAGGATCTT
>JBGQLM010000128.1:0-11701 GCA_041500085.1 Geobacteraceae bacterium | reverse complement strand
CCTATTCTGGTCTCGGCCACACTCGGTGAATACTTGACATATTTAATAGCAACTATCTGGCAGGATGACGAACTTAAGAATTCCGGGGGTAACACAATGAAAATCAAACAATTATTAGTCATATCATTGTTCTTGCAAGTGCTATTATCTACTTTAACAACTAACTGTGGAGCAGAATCCAATAGTTCTGGTTCAAATGTAAATTCCACAAAAAACGAAGAACTATCTCACAACCTTGTCTTTCAAAGAGTTATTCAAGTCCCAAAAATTAAAAAAAGTGATCTTTATCGTTCCGGAATTAAATGGTTTGCTTATACATTCCGTAGTGGAAAGGATGTAATTCAAACGCAGGATTTAGAAAATGGAATACTTATTGGGAAGGCACTCTTCGTCTACGAACCTTCAATCCTCCAAACGAGCAATCGAACCAGAGGAACAGTGCATTATACTATCACCCTTGAATTTAAAGATGAGAGATGTCGCTATACGCTGGAATCTTTTATCCATGAAGGTAATCCCATGGCAAGCAGTGGTCCCATCTCTTTTGGATTACTTACAAATGACCAAAAATGTCCAAAAGAAATACCCGGACCTTTCAGTTTCGGCCTTACCAGTTCTGCGCGAGATGAAGTTTGGGAAGAATTAAAACGTAAAGCTGCTGAAGAAGCACAGCGAATCAGTTCATCTTTAGAAAAGTCGCTGCTTTCTTCGGGGTCGAACAACTCTGACTGGTAGTCGAATAAGAGACTTCGCCGCGCCTGACGGTGTGCGCCGATCTTGCTCCCACTCTTGCGGGTGCGGAGCGACACTCCGAGGCTTAGGCAGCTTTTCTGTGTCCCTCAAGCAACGACAATGCTGCCGGATCATGATCGAGTAACACCAGAGCACTGCTTATCGCCCGGCTGGGCAGCAAGTCGCCGCTTTCATATTTTTGGAAAGCTCGCGGGCCGCCGCCAATCATCAAACCAGCTTGTTCCTGTGAGAGATGAAGTTTCTTGCGAATACGGCGAATTTCTTCAGGTTCCAGCAGTCTTTCACACCTGGCCTTAAGGAGATTCAACTTCCGATCAGAAATTTTCATATCCTCACCGGTATGGATACTCTCCTCTGATTTGTCGCAGTACCAACCAGGCATATCGAATGTAAGGCTCTCGCCTTTGTAGGTAAGAATCATGGGTCGCACCCCACGATACATCGGCGCCCCCGTTTCCGGACAGATGGGATTAGTCATTGTCTTTCTCCTTGAACGACAACAGCAAGAAGTCGGTTATGGTGTCGGCCGTGAACTTTACGTACAGCATGCCCACCGATGACGGGACATGATACACGTCCTGCCACAGCCTTGAATCTGCATAAGCTGTCATAGATTTGTAGAAATGGCCTCGCTGCATTGTCTGGATTGTTCCCACAATCTCGGTGCGCCCATATCCAAGAGAGGCTGCACTACGAAGTGCTGAACCTGTGACGGCAAGTCTTTCGACGGTCGCAAAAGCTGCCTTAAACGCATCAAGATCGTATGTGGGCTTTCGTTTTTCAGCCATGAGAACCTTATACACCATAAGGGTGTAAATTACAAGAGAATGTCCGGATTCCGGGGACACAATTCCCGTCAATCTCATTATTCCCCCCCCCGCCAAGACTCAACTCCCCCACACTTCCTCAAAGACTTAATATCAAAATTACGGCATTAAACTGACTTAATTATGTATAATTCAGTCAGTTTAATGCCGGAGTTACTATCATGTACATTTTCCAAAAGCACCTTGAAAATCTTAAGAGAGCTTCCCTGACTCAAAAATCACAAGATTAGACGTAATCCTGATATGGTTTCCAGAATCTGCCTTTCGGCTTTGATCCGACCCCGGAGATAAACGAACAGCGGGGCGTCTTGGACGCCCCGCTGCCGGGCAACGTTTCAGCTATACAACTTTGGCTACTTCTTGTGGCCGGTTTCGCGGATCATCGCGGCAGCATCGGCTTTGATTTCCACCAGGTCCTTCTGCATTTCCGCCAGGCCGTACCAGGTGACATAGTCGGGGTTCATGTGGAATGCTCCCTGGAAGGCACGCATGCGGTGTTCGAGGAACATCACATACAGGGTCTGCTCGATGGGGGTCCTGGTGTCGTAGAAGGTGAGCAGGTCAGGGTATGCCGGCTGCCCGTTTTGCGGCTTGATGATTCCTTTCTCGTAGAGATCCGCGACAATGGTGATCGCCTCAGCCATCAGCTTGTCGGCTTCCTTGATCATCTTGTCGGCGTTGCCGAGACTGGTCTTGGCATATGTCGGGCTGTGGCACTTGCTGCAGATGCCGACCATCTTGTCGCGCGATGCCTGCCACTCTTCCTTGGTCAGGCGTGCGACCTTGCCTGCTTTCACCAGCTCCAGGCGTGCCGTCGGTTTGCCGGCCGGGTCAAGAACGCCGAGACCCTTGAGAATCGTTACCCTGTACCCCATCCACTCCGCGTCATCTTCAGGGAGCCGCAGGGCAAGGAAGCCCCAGGAAGTCATTACGTTATGGTCGCCATCGCCCATATGGCAGGTCTGGCACGTGGGGGCCCGGCCGGTGTCCCCTTCCATCTGGTAGATCGAGCCGTGCTTGGAGTTAGACCACATCTCCCACTGCGGATGATCGAAGCCCATGTGGCAGGTGCGGCAGGCTTCCGGTTTCTTCGCTTCGGCTTTGCTGAACTTGTGGCGGGTGTGGCAGGAGTTGCAGGGTGAGCCGTAAGGCGCATCGCTACGCGACTTCTCGTCGCGAATGCCGACCTTGTGGCAGCCGCCGCACCCTTTCATCCCATGGATGTAGGCGTGGGGCTGAAGACTGTTGGTCGGCATGGCATCCATGGCGACCCAGGCCAGAGCATGCTTGCCGGATGCGTACTGATCATGCTGCTTGGTGTGGCATTCCTTGCAGGTCTTTTCGGTCGGCATGACGACCTTGGCCACGTCATTGGCGCTCTGATGCGCTTTGCCGTGGCAGCTGGAGCAGTCGACAGTGCCGCTCTTGCCCATTTCGCCTTCAAGGAAATCCTTGACGATGTTCGGGGTAACCTTCTTGTGACAGGTAATGCAATTGCTTTCGGCAGCCAGGGCCGGCCAGGCGAGCATGAGCACGAGCGCCAGTGCCCGGCCCATATTTTTGAGACTGTGAGACATGTAATACCTCCTTGGAATCTGGAAACTTGTGCCCCATGTAAACCATATACCGGAGAGGTATTGTTTGATTCAGGTCAAAAAAGATAAAATGCCTCGCAGTTGCAGGGGAAGCTTGCAATTCCGGGAGGGTGTGGCAGAATTGCTTTTTTCATGCGCAGCGAAAACGTTTTTACACAAAATTCTTTACACGCCTGAGTATCCCTGATTTTCCGGAAAAGAGACCAGCTTATGCGAAACAAAAAACTCCTCCTGCTCTTTTGTATCCTTATCGCAATCATAGTGGCTGTGATCGGTTATGTCTCTTTCCTTCACTGGAAAGGAGGCGTAAGCAATTATGAACCGCCGAAACAGTCTTCCGTTTCTCCACAAGAAAGGGCTCAATCAGATTTGCAGAACCTTTCACGGGCTGTGGAGGCCTATTTCATAAAGAATATGGAGTACCCCCAGAAATTGGAACTTCTCATGCCCGAGTTCATTGATCGTGTCGGATCCGATCCTTTAAGCGGGAAAACGTATCAATACAGCCTGGTCGAAACCAAGGGTACCAGTCGATATCGAATCAGCGTGCCGGACCCCAAACTCTATAATGCAAAGGAATTCTATATTGAAGATGGCACGCTTGTTCAAAAATAGCTTTATCAAGCATCGCTTCCCTGCTCACTTGATGATTGTATTATCATCTGTATTATTTCTTTTTATTACTGCCTCCGATTTATACTCGCAGGAATCAGTTGATAGTGAGATTGCGAAAGCGTTAAGAAAGATCGTAAAATGTGAAAAAATAGAGATTAAAACTAAAACGGAAGATAATAAAAGCGGGAAGCTGAAGTCCTTGTTAATCAGATTAGTGGGGATGCCAAAACATATTTTACCGGCCGACTACGTAACCGTGCAATACGCCAATCCTGACATTGATTTAATTGCTCTAAGAAAATCGAACAACTTTAAAATCAAATCCTACTCGAATTTCAAAATCGGGATGTTGGTTTCTGAACAAACTATAAAGAATGAATTTGATAAGAGGGCAAAGAAGCTAAACTTTCGATACAACAAGTTCCTGATCAAATTCACCCCGCCCTACATCGAATTGGAGTTTGACATACCGGCCGACGCAATTCCCCTTAAGGATAGAAAACTGGTTGAAAAGTTTATCAAGAACAAGCGGCTTGAAGGTTATGCCGCGCTCCGCCTGGAAATCCATGACAATAGGATAATTGCATCCCCAGTCAAGGTTATCTTGAACCATTTTCTCTTGCCAATGACACTGGTATCTGAATTTAAAAAGCGTATCAATCCGATATATAATATTCCACGCATTCGACCTTTTGACTATGATCTTGTAAAAGTCGATATACTTAAACAACAAATTTTCTTTAGCAATTGAGGATACACATCCCGGGACAAGGCTTGCGCATTCCCCGCGTAGGCCGTTTTTTATTTCTCCCTTCTTATTACCCTTTCATAAAGCTTTAGATACCTCTCGGCCTCGACTTCAGGAGAACAGTTCTCAAGCAGATACCTCCTCCCTGCGTCACCCAGCTTTTCCCGGAAAGAGCCGTCCAGAATCAGCCTTTCAGCTTTCTCCAGAAATTCCGCTTCTCCGGAGTAAAGTAGCCCGGTAACTCCGTCTTCCAGAAAACGGTTTCCTTCGACTGCTGATGCCAGCACCGGCCTTTTGTGAGCCATCCCTTCCAGAAGGCTGTTTGCCATCCCCTCGGAAAAGGATGTATTCAGGACCACGCTTGCGGATCGGTAATACTGCGACATCCCGGAATGCCGGACCTCTCCGGCCCAGGAGGAAAAAGGGTTTGCCCTGACTGCCCCCAGGAGCTCTTCGGAATATTCCGGATCAATGGCAGGTCCGACTATGACCAGCCTGACCTGCGGGTACCTGATGCTCAAGCTGGCGAGCGGCCGGAACGGAAAGAGGACGTTCTTTACCGGCCTGATCCCGGCCGGGAGAAGGAAGATGAAAGGAGAGTCGCTTCGCTGCTCATCGACCGGACTTTCGGGCAGCTCCACCCCTTGCGGGATGACGGCCACTTTGCTGGCGGATGGCGGGAAGAGAGCAGAAACCCTTTCTTTGATAGTGTGTTGAAAGGTGACAATTGCCGAAGCTTTCTCAAAGACTTCCTGTTCATAGATTCCGGAAGAGATTGCCACATCTCTGTAAATATCGGTACCGGTGAGGGTGACAATGAAGGGACGATGGAGCTCCTCTGAAAGCAACGAAGCAATAGGTCCAGAATGGACAGCATGGAAGGCGTGAATAAGATCCGGTGAGAACTGCTTCACAGACTCGGCAATCTCCGGCGGGCTCGATTCGTCGAGAGAAAAAACTCTGACAGTTACTCCGGAGCCGGAGAGATAGCGCGTTATCCGTGCCACGGTAACGGCATTCCCGGTTGTTGACTGAAGGAAATGAGGGGTTATGATAGCGACTTTCAACTCTTCTCCGGTTTGAAGTTACAGATTCAGACGGCCGGGCTTGCAGACAGAGGCCACTCATGCTAATTTGTTTCCTCCGGAAGCTCCGGATGAGAAACAATTGGTTTCCGAATAGGAAAGAGGGGATTTTTAGTTCTGGCAAGGAAATCAAGGAATTGCGCGGAGGCGTACACCGGTACGCCGCACAAGCAAGACCGCAGATTGACGCCGCCAGGGCGAAAAAGCATCCTTTCCGGGCGGAAACTAATTTAGGCCATTATTTTTAAGGATGCCAGATGAAATTCACCATTCTCGGCAGCGGCACATCTACCGGCGTCCCGATGGTCGGATGCAGATGCTCTGTCTGCTCCTCCGGCGACCCCAAAAACAACAGGACCAGAGCCTCCCTGCTGATTGAACAGAACGGCAAATACATCCTTGTCGACACATCAACAGACCTCCGCACCCAGGCCATCCGGGAGAGTATCCCGCGAATCGATGCGGTCCTCTTCACCCACGCCCATGCCGACCATATACACGGGATTGACGATCTTCGAGGCTTTCACTTTATCGACAAGAAAATCATCCCCTGTTTTGCTTCGAAAGAGACCCTTGCCGAAATCGACAGCAAGTTTTCCTACATCTTTAACGGACGATCGCTCTACGGCTATCACCAGCTCCTCGAACCTACTGCTGTTGATGCTCCCTTCGAGCTATTCGGGGTCAAAGTCATTCCTATTCCCCTGATGCACGGCAGCATGCAGTCAACCGGCTTTCGTTTCGGCAACTTTGCCTATCTTACCGACTGCAGCAGCATTCCTGACAGTTCGATGAATCTCCTGAAGGGCCTCGATATTCTGGTCATAGACGCACTCAGACACACCCCTCATCCACATCACTTCAATATCGAAGGAGCGATCAGGATATCAGGAGTGATTGGCGCGAAAAAAACTTTCTTTACCCATCTTACTCACGAAATTCCGCACTCGGAAGAGTCAACCCTTCCGGATACAATCTTTTTCGCTTACGATGGTCTGACTTTTGAACTCTGAAAAACTTGCACTATTTGAGTTGCCGATTGGGTAAAATTACGGTATTTTCATAGAACTTTCTCCATGAAAAGCGGGACTATGTTTAAAGATCTCCGTCTGCACGGATCACTGGAAAACCGGATCGAGTATTACGCCATTGCTGCCGGCATTGATGCGCACAAACGCTACTTCTTCAACGTCGACCAGAGCTGTGACAATGAACTCCGTTTTTTCTCCGCCAACAATGAATTCATCATCGGCGCAACCGGAATCAGTCACAGAGGGAACGGCGGATCTTTCTGCGAATACATGTTCGGCGTGGACCAGCCCCTTACCGATATGGCCAAGGGAGACGTGATCAACCGCCTGGTGATGTATGGCACCCATATCGACCAGAAGGCCGGAACTCTGAAATTCTCCGACCGGACTGACGGTTCCCTCACCTATGACAAGATTTTCTTCGACGGCAATGCCGTTGCCAATTACTTCTTCTTCATCCACAAGGAAAGCTTCGGCTCATCGGTAAAGGACCAGCAGGAGCTTATCCTGCGAAGACTCGGGAAATCCCTGAAAAGATCCGTCTCTATCGGGAACGCCGAGGATAACAGGATAATTTCCGACATCATTGCCAATTTTGCCGAGGAAGGGGTCCAGCTTTTCCTCTTCAAGCTGATAAACACCAAGCATGAAGAGTACCGGGACGCCTTTCGCGCTCTTTATCTGAACAACAAAAGGATATCTGACGAGGAATTTGCCCGTCTTACCGATCTTGCCAACCGCAATAATATCGACCGTTATCAGCAGGAGCGGATGAGGATCGATGTCATGTACAAACATCCGGACAACCGCCGGATTGTTGACGAATACCGTAACATCCTCTGTTCCTGCAACCTGAAGGGGGAGATAAACCGCCTGGAAAATGCGCGACTTACCCGCCTGAAAACCCTTTCGGTAAGAAACAAGATCCCGGGAGCCCTTTTCTACACGCTCGACGAACTGTTGCGCAAGGATCGCAAGCTGGTCGAACTGGAGGAGAGCGACTATATCTCGGAAACACGTCAGATCCTTGAAGGGCTGTTTTTCGGAGAGCGGCAGATTGAAAGCCGGGTCGACCGCGAAGATATGCTCAAACTTCTCAATGCGAAGAAAAAGGCAACCGAGCACCGCAACCACAGTTTTGAAGAGATCCTGCTCGATGCCAGCAAAGCGTGCGACGAGAATATCCGTGACGGCGCCGACATCTCGCTGCTCGACGAATTTTCCTACATAATCACCTACCTCGACCGGCACGACACCACCTCGCAGATCATCAACCAGCTTGCTTTCATGGAGAACGTGCGGATCAGCGAAGAGATGCTGAGAAGCATCCAGGGAAACAAGAGCGAGTTCGACGCCCTTAAACCGGGGCTGTTCAACACCCTCTTCATAGACGGAGTCCTGGAGAACAAATATCTGGGAAACTATGGCAGGAGAAAACTTCTTACACTTGTCAAAGGGATGGAAGAGATCGATGCCGGGACCGCCCGCTCCGAAGAAGTCCTCGACCAGATGAGAGCAATAGACCGGGAAGAGCAGCTGTACCTTCTGCTCTTGCGCCACGTGCGGGAGCGGATCAGAAATTTCTACTCCAAATTCAGCACCAAGGCCGATCAGCAGACACTAAAGCAGGAAGTGACCGAAGAGCTCCTTTCCAAGAAACTTATCAAAGGAGAGATCGGCAGCGAACTGTTCAAC
Source organism: Geobacteraceae bacterium (assembly GCA_041500085.1). Lineage (GTDB taxonomy): Bacteria > Desulfobacterota > Desulfuromonadia > Geobacterales > DSM-12255 > VEOV01. The sequence goes on along the minus strand of JBGQLM010000128.1, from coordinate 3,352 downwards.
GAGACTGTCCTTACAATCCAGAAAGAGGCAATTTATCTTCACAATCTTCTCCCGCAGATCATACTCGAAAAGGATATCGTGCTTCGCGAAGACTTCCTGGACAATTCCGGGCTCGACCGTTTCTATGTCGAAGAGCTGGAACTCGAGTACTTCGAGCTGAACGGCCTCCCCCTGGAAGAACTTTACCAGATACGCAAAGGCCTGAACTGACAGATTCAAAAATAGACCGGCTTTCCGCTCCGGTCCCCAACTACAGGAAAAGCCGCTCAGAAGCGGCTTTTCGTTTAAGATGAATGTCATTTCCGGCATTATTGCCGACGCATTATTTCACCTTGGTTAGAACTACTCCATTAGGAGCCACGAGCCGGTCTGATTTGATCTCGAAATTCACGGGACCCGGAGGGGTAATTACCGAGACCTTGTTTTCCCCTTTTAAAATCGCCCATTTCATGGGTGAGCTCTGCTGCTCGCCGGAATCTCCGGGCCAGTATGCACGGCCGGTGTGATTGCCGGAGAACTCCAGACTCCCTTTCGGGTTGCCTTTTTCCTGCCATTTCCCCACGAGCTTCTTTTCCGTAGCATTGGAACAGCCGCAAATAAACAGCAGAACAGTCATCAGCACAATACTCGATCTTTTCAACTTTCTCATCCCTTTCCCCGTCTAATGAAATTATGCATCTTGCTATAAATAGCAAATCGGGATAAAAAATCAAAACACTACTTCGCGATGAGAGATAAAAAAGTGCGGGACGGATCAGGAAACTCCTGATGCGTGATTCTCTCTTTGCCTCAAAGCAGGAACAGCCTTTTTTACCAATCGTACCGGTTACTTTACAACTTATTTTGCAGGAGACGAAAATGCAGAACATTTCCGAGATGCACGAAAAATGCAGACAGTGCGGCTTTGAGTACGCGAGAATCGACACTGAACGATGGAACAACAACAGTTCAAGGAGGGCGATGTGCCCGGTCTGCGGATGGACAATGTTCGAAGAGCAGAATTGGGACAGCGGCTCTCCGACACTCCTGAAAAGGGGTGAGAGCAGAGGTTTCGGCGCCTACCGCCTCGTGCCGCCGGGCGGCTATTCAGGCTACAATGCTTTCCATTCTGCGCCTGCCGAGGAAGTCGTGACCAATCTGAAGGAACTTTTGACCGTCAAAGGGTGGAAGGGGTATCTTACTCTTTGGGATGAAAGTGCCAAGCGGCCGAGGCTGATTGCCGGAAGCCCGCTGCAGCGATATGAAAACGCTCTGGACGAGTCCTGATTACCTGCTGTTTTTAACCGAAAGAGAGGAGGAAGAAGCATCTTTTATCACGAAAGTATTCGAGACCCTTCCTGACCAGACCCCTACCAGCTTGTCATCTTCAAGCATCTCGTTGTAGGTTGCTTGAAGGACGTCGCTGAATAACACGGAAAGACTTTCAGCCGAAACAGCCTTGCCGTTCCCTCTGACAATACCTGAAGAATGCCCGTCCCAGAGCACCCTGTCACTCTCGTCACACAGGAAAAAGTGAAGCCCGACCTTTGCCTGATAGCCGTCGGAATCATCGAAAGCAAACTGCGTCACATCTCCTTTAAGTACAAGCGGACCGTCAGGGGAAATTTTTCCGCCCCACTCCTCATAGACCTTCTTAAAAACATCCGACGCAAAGACTGAAATAGCAGTTTTGGACTCGATCATCTGCATGCCGGCACTGCTTTTGATACTCCCCATTAAAGTCTCGTTGGTGGATCGCCTGTCAATAAAAGGCAGTATCTTCACACCCTTGAAACTTTTCACAGAGGCCAGAAGCGCGGGTGCCGGCTGATTGGTCGAAGTAGGTTCGAAACGAAGATCCACCGGCAGATTCCCGGCATAAAGTCCGGCCGGGATCAGACCGGCAAGTGTCAGAAAAAGAAATAGCCGCTTCATGCAACCTCCGCTGACAACAGTTGAAATCAGATCATGTATAATCCAGGCTCAGGTAACTTGTCAATTAATCTATGGAAAATCTCATAAAAACTATTTGCGGTTTCAGTTCAGCTTCATTCTGGTATAGTATCCAGCTATGAAATCACGATATTCGTTCCCTGCAGCCACATTCATCATCGCCCTTCTGCTCACGCATCCATGCTCCGGAGCATCTTCGACCGGGGCTTCGCCGGAAAGCAGTACTCGATACCAGAATCTGAAGAGTTCCATCATTGCCTCATACAGCGGGAACTCTCCGGTTTCCTGGGGAGAGACTGTTGCCGGAGTAAAAACCCGGATCAGAAACGGGGAAAAGATCATCGCCCTGACCATGGACGCCTGCGGGAGCCCGAAAGGAATGAAGTTTGACAAGGCGCTTATCGATTTTCTTGAAAAAGAAAAGATCCCCGCAACGCTGTTCATAAACGGCAGATGGATAGAGCCGAACCGGAAGGATTTCGACCGGCTGGCAGCGAACCCGCTTTTTGAGATAGGAAATCACGGTTTAACCCACAAACCCGCATCAGTAAACGGCAGATCGGTCTACGGCATACAGGGGACAAAAAGCATTGCCGAACTGGTCGATGAAATAGAACTGAATGCGGAAAAGATCGAGTCTTTGACCGGGATTCGCCCGAAATACTATCGTTCAGGCACCGCATATTATGATGAAGTCGCAGTTAAAATTGCGGGAGAATTGGGACAACAGGTAGCAGGATTCTCACTGCTCGGAGATGCCGGAGCGACCTACAGCAGACAGCAGGTCAAGAATGCCCTGCTGTCTGCCAAGCCTGGTGATATAATCATCCTTCATTTCAACCACCCGGAGAGCGGCACTGCAGGCGGGGTCATGGATGCGATACCGGAACTGAAAAAACGCGGATACCGTTTTGTAAGGCTCTCGGATGTAGAACTGCAATAGCCTTCTTACGAACCCGAACCGTTACCCTAAGATCCGGAACAATGAGAGTCGTCGCTTCCTCATGCCTCTGCCTTGAGTTCCAATATCATATCTCCATTCCGGCGGGGGTCACCGGCAAACTTGGCTGCAGCGTTCCGGCCGCGATTGGCCCCGGCATTTCGTTCGCTCCGACTCTCACCGTTCCGGATGAAACTAGCGGTTTAAAAACCTCAGTTTAACTCCCATACCGTCAACTCGGCAACCGTATGCTGGAATTTACGCCGTGTCTCTCTGATCACGAATGGGACATCGCGCGGCTCGTCCAGCATGCGGAAGTGCGGGGCCAGCGCCTCCTTGAGACCATCAATGGTCCAGACCGGCTCCCCTGCCTCACGGTAGCCCCCTAGCCACTCCTCCTTTTTCGTAAACTCCTCCAACCAGGTGTAGGGCGAAGTTATCACCAGCAGCCCGCCGGGATTCATCCGCTCGTGGATGGTG
>JBGQLM010000127.1:0-11757 GCA_041500085.1 Geobacteraceae bacterium | reverse complement strand
CTCTGTCAGCCGGCCAGTGTCTACTGGTGCGACGGTTCACAGGAGGAGTACGACAGACTTTGCGAGACTCTCGTAAAGAGTGGTACATTCAAAAAGCTGAATCAGCAGAAGCGTCCGAACAGCTATCTCGCCTGCTCAGACCCGATAGATGTTGCCCGGGTCGAAGATCGCACGTTCATATGCTCCCTCTCGAAACATGATGCAGGTCCGACCAACAACTGGATGCACCCGAAAGAGATGAAGGAAACCTTGAATAATCTCTTCAAGGGTTGCATGAAGGGCCGGACGATGTATGTAATGCCCTTCAGTATGGGGCCGCTCGGCTCCAATATTGCGAAGATCGGTGTCGAGATCTCGGACTCCCCGTATGTTGCTGTTAATATGAGAATTATGACCCGGATGGGGAAGAAGGTCCTCGATGTCCTGGGTGATGGTGAATTCGTCCCCTGTCTTCACTCTGTAGGCGCTCCGCTCGAGCCCGGACAGAAGGATGTACCCTGGCCATGCAACAAGGAGAAGTATATTGTCCACTTCCCGGAAGAGCGCTCCATCTGGTCTTTCGGCAGCGGCTATGGCGGAAATGCCCTGCTTGGCAAGAAATGTCTGGCCCTCCGGATCGCCTCCAAGATCGGGTTTGATGAAGGGTGGCTGGCAGAGCATATGCTCATCCTCGGCGTGGAGTCGCCGACCGGTGAGAAGACCTATGTCGGTGCCGCTTTCCCGAGCGCCTGCGGCAAGACCAACTTCGCCATGCTGATTCCGCCCAAACCGCTCCAGGATAAGGGGTGGAAGGTGACCACGATTGGTGATGATATTGCCTGGATCAAGCCTGGTCCTGACGGTCAGGTATATGCAATTAATCCGGAGAACGGCTACTTCGGCGTAGCTCCCGGTACCAATTACAAGACCAATCCCAATGCCATGGCTTCCTGCGAGGCCAACTCCATCTTCACCAACGTTGCCCTGACCGAAGACGGAGATGTCTGGTGGGAGGGATTGACTGACGAACCGCCGGCAAAGCTGACCGACTGGCAGGGCGGAGAATGGACCCCGGGTTGCGGTCGTGTAGCAGCACACCCCAATTCCCGCTTCACCTCACCGGCATTCCAGTGCCCCTGTATCGATCCAGACTGGGAGAACCCCAAGGGGGTGCCGATGAGCGCCTTCATTTTCGGCGGCCGCCGCAAGGATACCGTGCCGCTGGTCTATCAGGCCTTCAACTGGAACTACGGGGTCCATCTGGCCTCCACCCTAGGTTCCGAAACTACCGCAGCAGCAGTCGGCGCAACCGGCAATGTCCGTCGCGATCCGTTTGCCATGCTACCTTTCTGCGGCTACCACATGGCCGACTACTTTGCCCACTGGTTGCAGTTCGGTCGCAGCGTTGCCCGCCCGCCAAGAATTTTCAGCGTCAACTGGTTCCGTAAGGATGCAAACGGCAAGTTTATTTGGCCCGGCTATGGCGAGAATATGCGGGTACTGAAATGGATTGTTGAGCGGGTTCAGGGGCAAGCTGCCGCTGTCGAAAGTCCGCTGGGCTGGATGCCGCGCTACGAGGACATGGATTGGGATGGGCTGGATATGCCTCGCGACAAGTTTAACGACCTGATGTCAGTCGATCGTGATGTTTGGCAGAATGAGGTCATCTCGCACGAGGAGCTGTTCGTCAAGATGTACGACCGTTTGCCCAAGGAGTTCCTCCACATCCGTGAACTGATCCTCTCCGGCCTCTGGCGTTCACCTGAGCACTGGGAGCAGATTGGCGACGTCAACCCGGAAGGGTGGAACGAGTAAATATTTCACAAGAATTCATATAGCAAAACCAGCAGAATGAAAAAACCCTCACCGTGATTCCGGTGAGGGTTTTTTTTGACATTTTGGTGCTTGACATTGGGGTTTATTGTAGTAGAACATTGTTATTAATATTCGGGTTTATTCATCCTGAAAAGCAAGTTGCCACTGAAAGAGGAGGTATACTTATTATGGGGAAAAAGTCTGGTGATGATGGTCTGGCCGGCACAGGGCCGGAGATGGATTTCTCAAGACTGCTGACAGAGAGAGGGGTTTCGCGCAGGGACTTCATGAAATTCTGTTCTGCCATGTCTGCCGCACTTGCTCTTCCTGCGACATTTGCACCCAAGATAGCGCAGGCGCTTGACGAAGTTAAGCGTCCAACGCTTGTGTGGCTCGAATTCCAGGGCTGCACAGGGGACACTGAAGCGCTTCTCAGGGCATCAAGCCCGACTGTTGCGGAGATTATCCTCGACATCCTGTCGATCGACTATGCCGAGACCATAATGGCTGCTGCCGGCAATCTGGCAGAGGAGAACCTCTCCAAGGTGGTAAAGAACGAAAAGGGTAAATATATCGCTGTGGTCGAAGGTTCGATCCCGCTGAAGGATGACGGGGTCTACTGCTGTATCGGCGGCAGGACAGCTGTAGATATTGCGCGAGAGGTCTGCGGCGGCTCTTTTGCGACAATTGCCGTAGGTACCTGCGCTTCATACGGCGGTATTCCGGCAGCCGCTCCGAATCCTACCGGAGCTGTCAGCGTCAAGGAAGCCGTGCCGGGCGCCACAGTGCTGAACATTCCCGGTTGCCCGCTGAATGCGGACAATCTTACGGCGGCTATCGTGCACTTCCTCCTCTTCAAGAAGCTTCCGGCTGTCGACAGTTTCGGCCGACCGCTCTTTGCATTCGGCAAGCGGATTCATGACAACTGCGAGCGACGTGGGCACTTTGATGCCGGACAGTATGTCGAGAAATGGGGCGACGAGGCCCATCGCAAGGGGCACTGTCTCTACAAGATGGGGTGCAAGGGCCCTGAAACTTACCATAACTGTCCGACCCAGAGGTACAACGAAAAGACGAGCTGGCCGGTCGCTTCCGGCCACGGCTGCGCTGGCTGCTCCCAGCCGATGTTCTGGGATACGCTGACCCCGCTTTATCGTAGGCTTCCGAATGTGCCTGGCTTCGGCATCGAATCGACTGCCGACAAGATCGGCCTCGGGCTGGCTGTCGGAACGGCAGCGATTTTTGCCGGCCACGGAGTGGTGAGCGCTCTTCGCGGCGAAGAGAAGACTGAAGGTAAAAAGAGGGAGGATATGACACATGACAAAGATCGTCGTTGACCCTATTACCAGGATCGAAGGGCATTTAAGGATAGAGGCTGAGATAAGCAACGGCAAGATCGTTGATGCCTGGAGCAGCAGTACGATGTTCCGCGGGATTGAAAAAATTCTGAAGAGCCGAGATCCTCGTGACGCCTGGTACTTTACCCAAAGGTTCTGCGGAGTCTGCACGACGGTCCACTCCATTGCCTCGATACGTGCGGTTGAAAATGCGCTCGGCATAAAGGTGCCGCCCAATGCGGAGCTCATCCGGAACATCATCATGGGAATCCAGAATGTTCAGGACCACGTGATTCACTTCTATCATCTCCATGCGCTCGACTGGGTCGATATAACCTCGGCGCTCAAGGCTGATCCTGCAAAGACCGCTTCGCTCGCTGCATCATTATCCGACTGGCCGCTCAACTCGACGACCTACTTCAAGGGTGTGCAGGACAAGCTGAAGGCCTTTGTCAGCAAGGGGAGACTGGGTCCATTTGCTAACGGCTACTGGGGTCACTCTGCGATGAAACTCCCTCCTGAGGCGAACCTGATGGCTACAGCGCACTATCTTGAGGCGCTTGAGTGGCAGAAGGATGTCATCCGGATTCATGCCATACTGGGCAGCAAGAATCCGCATCCGCAGACTTTTCTGGTCGGCGGGATGGCCATTCCCATCGACCTGGATTCGCAGAACGCTCTGAACGCGGACAAGCTGGCCGAGATTACAGGACTTCTCAAAAAGGCGAAGGATTTTGTCGAAAAGGTCTACATCCCCGATCTCTTAGCCATTGCCTCCTTCTACAAGGATTGGGCCGCTATCGGCGGCGGGGTAGGGAATTACATGTCCTACGGCGAGTTCCCCGATCCGGTCAGCGGCAAACAGTTCTTCCCGCCGGGGATCATTCTCGGCAAGGATCTGTCAAAAGTCCATCCTGTTGATCAGAAAAAAATCGCCGAGTATGTCGATCGCTCCTGGTACGAATACTCAGGCGGGCAGGGAAAAGGTCTGCATCCTTACGATGGTGAGACCGAGGCGAAGTACTCCGGCCCGAAACCGCCGTACAAGAATCTCGATACGGACCGCAAATACTCCTGGGTAAAGGCGCCGCGCTACGAGGAGCGTCCCATGGAGGTCGGTCCCCTGGCGAAACTCCTGGTAGCTTTTGCCTCCGGGCACAAGGAGACAAAGGATGCAGTCACCCTGGTCCTGAAGCACCTGAATGTCGGACCGGAAGCCCTTTTCTCGACCTTGGGCAGAACGGGCGCCCGCGGCATTGACTGTCTGATTACCGCTCAGATGCTGCCAACCTGGCTGCTGCAGCTTGAGGACAATATCGCAAAAGGGGATATCCGCATCCACGCCCAGGATAAGTGGGATCCGTCCACATGGCCTGCCGAGGCTTCCGGCTACGGTTGGCACGAGGCTCCGCGCGGGGCTCTCGGTCACTGGATCAAGATCAAGGACAAGCAGATTCTGAACTATCAGGCGGTCGTCCCTTCCACCTGGAATGCCTCTCCCCGCGACCACAAGGGGCAGAGAGGCCCATATGAAGAGGCGCTGATCGGGACACCGATTGCCGACCCGAACAGGCCTGTCGAGATTTTGAGGACCATACACTCGTTCGATCCCTGCCTTGCCTGTGCGGTGCATCTGCTTGATTCGACCGGAAACGAAGTTGTGCGGGTAACGGTGAAATAGGAGGTTTTTTTATGGGACACCTATGCGAAAAGTACGTTTGGGAGATTCCTGTCCGTGCTACCCACTGGGTCAATATGCTCGCCATTGTTACCCTGGCGGTTACCGGTATCTTTATCGGTCACCCCCTGTCAATCGCCAATGACACTTCTGCATATGCAATGGGATGGATAAGATTCGTGCACTTTGTGGCGGGGTACACCTTTGCCATCAGCGTCCTGTCAAGAATTTACTGGTCGCTGGTAACCAGGAGCAGCTACGCCTCCTGGCGGGAGTTCACCCCTTTTCTGACCAGTGAGGGGCGAAAGAACATGCTGGAAATGTTCAAATACTATTTTTTCATGCGTAAAGGTGTGCCGCGTGCAGTGGGGCATAATGCCCTGGCAGGGGCTACTTACCTGGTGGTTTTTGCACTTTACCTGGTCATGATTCTTACCGGATTTTCCCTCTATTCGGAGAGTGCTCCCAATGGCATGCTGCACAAGGGGCTGGGGTGGATGTTTGCACTCTTCTCCAACCAAGGGATGCGTCTTACGCATCACTGCGGAATGTGGCTCCTGATCGGGTTTGCCATTCACCATGTATACAGCGCCTGGCTCATGGATATAAAGGAGAGGGGCGGGGTGATGTCGAGTATTTTCAGCGGCTACAAGCCCGTAGGGGAGGATTAGCTTTCTGCGGACACTTCTGCTTGGCATCGGGAACATCCTGATGAATGACGACGCGGCCGGAGTTCTGATTGTTCAGGCTCTTGCCGAAAGATACGAATTTCCTGAAGAGTTGACGCTGCTGGATGGCGGAACGCTCGGGCTGGATATACTCCCCTATCTGGAGGGAGTCGACAGGCTTCTGGTCGTTGATGCGGTTGAAACTGGAGATCCTCCCGGCACTATTATCAGAATGACCGGCGATGATATTCCGCTGGCGCTGGCGACAAAGGTTTCTCCGCACCAGATGGGCTTGAAGGATCTTCTTCTGGTTGCCGATCTTCAGGGGTATGCCCCAAGGGAGATGGTGCTCTGGGGCGTTCAGCCCGGCTCGATAGAGATGGATATCGAACTTTCACCAGAGGTGGCTCAATCAATGGGAGCCTTGCAGGAGAGGGTTCTTGAAGAGCTCGAAAGTTGGGGGCTGAAAGCTTTACCGAAATAGTTTCTTGAAGTTCCAGTGGTCTAAAGACCCGGTTCAGCAGAATCGGGTTTTTTTATCTTAAAAGTGGTGACCTTTTGAAGTTTCATGTTTTTAAAACCGTTATCATCTTACTGCTTTCATTATCGGTGTCTCCATTGTCAGCAGGGCAGAAGATCCCCGAGAGGCTGGAGTATAGCCTCAGCTGGACAGGTATTACTGTCGGCAGTGCAGTTCAGGAGATTGTCGAGGTGGATGGAGCAAGGAAATTACTCTCTCTGGCTAAGTCGAATGACTGGCTGTCAAGCTTCTATCCTGTGGAGGACAGAACCGAGAGTCTGATCGAGAAGAACGGCGATTTCCCAGGGCGGGTCCGGAGCTTCAGGATGATCTTCAAGGAAGGGGCCCGTCTCAGGGACGGGGAGATCAATTTTGAGCGCACTCCCGGCAAAGCTCATTTTTATGACCGGGTGACAGGGGAGCAGCTCAATATTCCAGTCGAGCCGGGGACCTATGACATGTATTCCAGTTTTTACCATGCCCGTCATCAGCGGCTCGAACCAGGGAAATCCTTGTTCCTAAACGTCCTTGACTGCAAGACGCTTTACCGCATGGAGGTGAGAGTCTTGAAAAAAGAGCGGATCAGTGTGCCGGCAGGTGAGTTCGACACGATCAAGATCGAGCCGGTTGTGAAGCCTGAAGGGATATTCGAAGGGAAGCGCGGAACTATTATCTGGCTTTCCGATGACTCAAGAAGGATTCCAGTAAAAGTACAGACTCTGGTCAAGGTCGGGAAAGTGACTGCGGTACTGACCGGCGGGAACTACTGACTGGCGACACTGACCTCGATCCGTCCGACTCCCGGGATCTCGGCACATAGCCTGTCTCCGGCAGCGACTCTGCTTACGCCTGCAGGCGTTCCGGTAAGGATGACATCGCCGGGCTCAAGTGTGAAGATTCCGGAAAGGTAACTGATGATGTCTGCTGTCGAATGGATCATCAGTGAAGTATTGCCGTTCTGGCGCAGCTCTCCGTTGACCGTCATCCTGATGTCAAGATTCTGAGGGTCCGGGATTGCCGCTGCCGGGACAAATGATGAGAGAGGGCAGGCGGTGTCGAACCCCTTGGCTATATCCCACGGTAGCCCCTTCTTTTTCAGGTTGTCCTGGACATCCCGCAGTGTAAGGTCGATTGCGACTCCGTAGCCGGCAAAACAGGAGAGGGCTTCAGCTGCAGTTACGTTTTTTGCCTTCTCACCGACCAGGATTGCCAGCTCTGCTTCGTGATGACAGTTGTCCGAGTATGCCGGGATAATGACCCGGTCGTTGTCACCTATGACCGAGCTTGCAGGTTTCATGAAAACCACCGGAGCAGATGGCGGCTCGTTTCCGAGCTCCTTTATATGGTCCACATAGTTGCGTCCTATACAGAGGATCTTGCCTATTACAAACTCTTTCCCGTTGATGGACCTTGTTGCCATAGTTTTCACCTGTAGATTCCCGGATATCATTCCACGCTTTTTACTGCTTCGAGAAGTTTCTCCCGGGTTATATCCTTGCTGCCTATGAGTGTCTTGCTTTTCTTGGTAAAGACGTTGCTGATCACTATGGTGGGGGTTGCGTTTACCTTGTACTGGTTTGCCAGCGACTGGGACTGTCCCATCAACTGGGTCACCTCCATGAAGCTGAGCTGCTTGTAGGTTACGCCGAGAGGGGCAATTGCCGCGTTGACCTCGGCAACCGTCGGATTCTTGCTCTTTTTGGCAAGGGTGAAGAGGGCATGGCGGAGCTTGAGGTACTTCGGCTTTTCGTTTACCAGGAAGGAGAGATGATACGGGACGAAATTCATGGCTTCCTGATGGATCGGCTTGTCGATGAAGAAGATTTTTGTTTTCTTTTCAAGCGCAGGGAATGCCGCCTCGATGGCGGGTTCGACTAGTACACATACCGGACAGAGCCAGTCTGAAAAGATGTATACCTCGACCTTGCTTCCCTGTTTCCCCAAAGATGTATCCATTTGGCCGGCAGCAGTTGCTTCAGGATTGGTGATGCCATAGAAACTTGTAAAAAAGCCGGCTGCACAGGCAACAGCAAGCAGCAGAAACCGTGAGGCATACCATTTGACGTTCATGGGTGATAATCTCCTTGCATCAAGATATTGTTTTCTGGCTACAAGTATGGCCAGAAGGCAGACAACGACAGCAATGCCGAGGCATAACGGGCACCACGCCTGTATCACGTTTTTCTGCAGGTGAATCATCGTTATTTCAGCTCCGACGCCGCCAGCGATTAACACAGGAAGTGTTTTCTCGAATGCAGGGACAAAGACCGAAGCTGCAACCACTCCCCCCAAAGCTAAAAAATAGAGAAGTCCCAGAAGGGGGAGCTTGAACCCGAAAAACCTGTACTGATGTGCTGTTGTGCAGCCGCCGAAATTACAGAGGTCTGTTCCGGAAAGGATTGCCAGTATAATCCCCGCTATGATCAGAATAGTAATCAGTATCGGTGGTTTTTTCAAGGTGATCCGGTCCTTGTGGTGCAGAGCCTGCCCTGCCAGCTGTTGCGTGATTTCAGCTCATTCAGTATAGCATACCACATCTGATTGTTCTTAAGATTCCATTCAGGAGCAACCCGTATATCCAACGGTGCAGAACCGTAAAGACGCTGGATCGTTACTGACTGCGGAATCCGCTCGAGAAAATCGCAGGCAGCGGCTATGTACTCTTCCATTTTGAGAGGGACAAATTCGCCGGACCGGTACTGCTCTGCCAGCAGAGTCCCTTTAACGGCATGCAACTGATGAAGTTTTATGGAATCGATACCGAGATCCGCGATCAGTCGGGCGGTTTTCAGGAAGTTCTCTCTGGTCTCTCCGGGGAAGCCGTAGATCAGGTGCGTGCAGATATCGATTCCGCGGCCTTTTATCAGTCGTACCGCATCAAGATACTCCTCTACGGTATGCCCCCTGTTGATCCGGCTCAGGATGGCGTCGTCCATTGACTGGAGTCCGAGCTCGATACAGACATAATGCTTTTCCGCCAGCTCTTCCAGCAGTTCTGCTATCTCGGGGTTTACTGCATCCGGTCGCGTCCCGATCGAAATGCCGAGCACGTCAGGATGTACAAGGGCTCTGCCATAGAGGCTTCGCAGACGAGCCGGAGCAGCATAGGTGTTGGTGAATTTCTGGAAATAGATGATGAACTTTTCGCTGCCGAGTCTTTTCCGGTGATATGCCATTCCGGCAGACATCTGCTCTTCGATGGAAATTTCAGGCAGGGTAGCTGCAGGAGAAAAAGAGCTGTTGTCGCAGTAGACGCATCCGCCGGTACCCTTGCTCCCGTCTCTGTTGGGACAGGTGAAACCGGCATCCACATTTACCTTGCTGACACGACAGGAAAAGAGTTTTCGCAGATGCCAGCCATAGGAGTTTATTCTGATTTCAGGGTGGATGCAGGAAGTGCGTTCTGTCATGTTGCTCTTGAAGGTAGTGGGGGGAGCATGGAGATCATGGCCTCTGCTTCTTTTCTGGGGTCATCTTCCGCAATGATTGCCGAGACAAGGGATATCCCGGCAGCTCCGGCAGCTACTACCTCGGTTATATTGTTTTTCTTGATGCCGCCGAGTGCAAATACCGGAATTTTAAGCAGATGGGATACTATTTCGAGCCTGTCTACGCCCACCGGTTTCCCGTAGTTGGCTTTTGACGGAGTATAGTATACCGGCCCGAAGGTGATAAAATCTGCTCCGTTTTCCTGTGCCATGATGGCATTAACCTGGTTATGGCAGGAGAGCCCGATGAGTCTGTCTGTCCCGAGCAGTCTTCTCACCCGGTGGATCGGAAGGCTGTTGAGCCCCAGGTGAACACCGTCCGCCTCAACAGCAAGAGCTATATCGACACGGTCGTTTATCAGGAGCCGTGCACCGTATTTCGTTGTAAGCTTCCGCATGTCATAGGCAAGTTCATAAAGCTCCCTGCTGGAGAGATCCTTCTCGCGGAGTTGAACGCCTTTTACTCCGCCCTTGAGAGCATCTTCAACGACGTCGATAAGCCGAAGGTTCCCGGTCTGGTTGCGGTCGGTAATCAGATAGAGATTGAAGTCGAGCATGCTCTCAGGTTTCATGGCTATTCCAGAAGCCCTTCCAGAGGGCTGGAAGCTGTTGCATAAAGCTTTCTCGGGATGCGTCCTGCAAGGTATGCAAGTCTTCCTGCCCGGACAGCAAGGTTCATTGCTTCAGCCATAGCCACCGGATTTTTTGCCCCGGCAATAGCCGTATTCATCAGGACCCCGTGGCAGCCAAGCTCCATGGCAATGGCAGCGTCAGACGCTGTTCCGACGCCGGCATCGACAATGACCGGAATTTTTACAGTTTCCAGGATGATCCTGATGTTGTAAGGGTTTCTGATGCCGAGCCCGCTCCCGATCGGCGCTCCGAGAGGCATGACAGCGGCGCAGCCAATATCCTCTAGTTTTCTGCACATTATCGGGTCGTCACTGGTGTAGGGAAGTACGGTGAATCCCTCCTTGACAAGGATCTTCGCAGCCTTCAGAAGCTCCTCGTTTTCGGGGAAGAGGGTCTTTTCGTCGCCGAGGACTTCGAGTTTGACGAAGTCGGACATCCCTGCCTCCCGGGCAAGCCGGCAGGTCCTGACAGCGTCATCTGCCGTGTAGCAGCCGGCAGTATTCGGCAAAAGGGTATATTTCTTCAGGTCGATACAATCCAGTAACGACTCCTTGCTTCTGTCGAGATTCACCCTTCTCACCGCGACCGTTATGATCTGTGCTCCGGATGCCTCAAGCGCCCTTGCCGTTTCTTCATTGCTGGCGTATTTGCCGGTCCCGACCATTAGGCGGGAGGTGAATTCACGGCCGGCAATCACAAGCTTGTCACTGTTTGCCATTCTATCCTCCTCCGACAAAGTGAACGATCTCAATCCTGTCACCATCGGCAATAGTTCTGGTTACATAATCGGCTTTCGGCAGAATCTCCATGTTAAGTTCGACCGCAACCCTTTTTGAATCGATATCAAGAGATTCGAGAAGCTCTTTGACAGTTCTCGCAGAGACAGAACGACTCTCTCCGTTAAGTGCTATATTCACAGGTGTGCTCCAGGGGAAAATCAGTCAATTTTGCGCAATTCAAAAGGGATGCCAGAATGCGTAAAGTAGCAGTAATAAACGTATTGTGTCAATAATTAATAAGTGTGACATGCCAACCCTTGGCGTGCTCTGTGACCATGTCAGGATATGCAGGTTTGTTCCGGAAGCGTGCAAATATGGGGACCTTTTCCGTCTTGCTTTAGAACAGGTATTTATTTTGACAGGAAGAGTGAAGTCAGACTAATTCTTGACACACCGAAAGAAGCAGGTAATTATATTTTTAAATTTTCCAGTGACCTTCAGTTCTGCTGTAAGCGCTTGAGTCAGAGGGTTTAATAAGTAGCCGGATAGAGCGTGGTCCCGGGCTACCAATAATTGGAACATTTTTTGATAAAATGTAAAAGGGGGATAAAGAGATGTCACAGCAACTCGACTTTACCGTAGGCGGCCTGTTGGACGATATCGCCCGGCGCTATCCGGCCCAGGACGCCCTGGTCTACCCGGAGCGGGACTTAAGGTACAGCTGGAGCCAGTTCAACGAGCGCTGCCGGCAGGTAGCCAAAGGGCTCCTGGCCATTGGCATCAAGAAAGGGGACAACGTCGCCATCTGGGCCTACAACGTCCCCGAATGGGTCACCCTCCAGTTTGCCACCGCCAAGATCGGCGCCATCCTCGTCACCGTCAACACCAGCTACAAGTCGGCGGAACTCGAATACATCCTG
>JBGQLM010000126.1:0-11970 GCA_041500085.1 Geobacteraceae bacterium | reverse complement strand
TTCGTCAAACACGGCTCGACGATACTTCGCAGGTAATACAAAATGGTACAGAAGTACCGTAACGTTGTGGCTCTTATGGATGTAATTGCTCATCCATACAATCTACGCCGCAAGCGGCGGGGAATTCAACCCTAAGAGATTGAAAAATGAAGGCCTGTGTCTGAAGATCCCGGGAGTGCTGGAAGTATTCCCTTAATATGGCCGGAGCTGCACTCCGGCACCGATGTGCCAGTGAAGGTGCTTGGAGGACTGGTAGTCACCCAGGTTGGTATAGACGCGGCAGCCGCCGTAGCGTGCCATGAGGTCGGCAGCGATCCGCTTAGCAGCGCGCATCAACTCCAGAAGCAGCTCGTTATCCGCTTCATCGAGTGCGAGGAGAGAGTCCATGTGCTTCTTTGGAAGGAGTACCACGTGCTGCTCCCAGATTGGGTTGGTATGGTGGAAGGCAAAGACCTCGTCGTTCTCGAAACAGACCGGCACTCTGAGTCTACCGTTGAGGATCTGGTCGCAGTAGTAATCGCAGGGGGGATTGGACATGAATGCCTCGCTGACAGTGTCTTATGGTTCTTCCAGGCCGATCAACGAACTCAGTTCGCTCCTGACCTGGTCCGGTTTGGCGGAATTAAGTTCGAGAAGCCTTCTGAGATGAATCATCGAGTCGAGGTCTATCAAGGTGAATTTGATCCCGGTAACATTTTCATGGGTATGAATAACCTCCCCGGAAATGATCAACTTGATATCGGACGCGTCAAGATGGATCGTCAGCTGACAGGGAAGACCAGTTTCCGGATGAAGTTCATGCGGAAAAGTTATCAGTGCCCCTTTAAGTGAGATGTCGACAAGTGTAGCCTCGCGGCTCTTCCCGTTGATTTCAACGTCGGTTTTCAGTACAAACCTGATGCGGTGAAACAGTCTGTGCTCGGGCATTCCAACCTCCAGTGAAGTTTGAGCTGGCGATGTCAAGTGTACCCTCCATTTACTCGGAATTCAACAGTGTAGCGTGTCCCTACTCCTGAATTCCCCTCCTGCAGAAATTGGGATATAATATCAATTACAAGAAGAACTAATTTTCAAACTTTAAGGAGGTCTGCCATGAGAAAGTTGGCAATTTTCGTCTCTGCATTGGTGGGATCCCTGCTGATAGCTGTCGTCCCGATCCTGTCTGCCGAGAGCACGATAAAGGAAGAGTTTCAGACACCAAAAAAAGACCTGTGCCTGCTGCTAGCCAAGAACTGCCAGGACAATACCTATGTTCTCCAGCAGAGAATAGACCGGCTGCGCGGAGAAATCTACAAAGGCACCACGGTGTATACCCATGACGAGCTTAACATCCTCAAGAAAAAACTCGATGATGCCAACAAGGCTCTGGAATTTATTTTCAGTGAAGGTGCGTAACTCTCTTGATTGGCACCGATACTCCTGATCAGGGACTGCGTCTGCAGTCCTTTTTTCAGATGACAATCTGGTTGCCTGGTACTGCCATTTCCGCTACTATGCCGGAAATTTTCCCCACTTTCTCAAAAGGAGCCTAAATGCCAACAGCAACCGCCCGTCACATTCTTGTGGACACTGAAGCAAAATGCCTGCAGCTAAAAACCGAGATCGAAACCGGCGCCGATTTTGCCGAGGTCGCCAAAAAACATTCCTCATGCCCGTCGCGCATGCAAGGTGGCGATCTCGGTGCGTTTCGCCCCGGTCAGATGGTCAGGGAATTCGATGAGGTCGTCTTCTCCGGCGAAATCAACAAGGTACTCGGGCCGGTCAAAACCCAGTTTGGCTATCATCTGATCGAGATCACCAAAAGATGGTAGTGACAGCAGAAAACCCAAACGAAATGACCGAACTTGACCAGGCACTTGAAACATTGCGTCAGGATATGGACGACGCCAAGGGTCAGTCCAGGTTCTACGACCTCTTTCTCAATGCCGGTTTTTACGTCCCTACTCTGGACGAGCAGGCGCAGGACGGGGTACCTCTACAGGAAGGGCAGGTACTGCCACTGGTCATCGAGTCCGAAGGTAACGACTACCTGATGCTTTTCGACACTGTAGAGCGCCTGAAGGCCTGGACCCATGCCGACGCTAAATGGGTGGAAGTGCCGGGACACGTGCTGGCCGCCACCACCATGCCGCCGCTGCACTGGGCGCTGAATGTCGGCACCGGCTACTCGAAACAGTTTCTCCCCGATGAAATTGCCTGGCTTCGGGAGGTTGTCGAACGCTGCAACGAGTCGGTGACCGGGCAGGAGGAGTAAACGGCCTGGCAGCATCGAGAATATGAACTCCGCCGTCCAAAAAATCGAAGGCAGCCGCCAGGCTGCCTTTTTTTATTACCGACAACTCGAATTCAGCTCATAATGTTGAAATGGAAAGTTACAAGTGTTACCCTTTTCTTATATCTGTTGCATGCCAGAATTTATAGTTATGCTCCTCGGATGTGATGTTTCAAGGGAGATCGATCATGGGAACAAAAATGAATCCGGCGCTTGCAGACGTTATCCTGGACTCACTGAATGACGGTTTATACGTCTGCGACACTGATCGTAGAATCCTGTACTGGAGCAAATCAGCCGAACGGATTACCGGATGGACATCTCAGCAGGTAGTGGGACGCTGTTGCAGAGACAACATCCTGGTGCATGTGGACAAAGACGGCAGATGCCTGTGCGGTGAGGAGTTTTGTCCGTTGCATCGCTGCATGCGCACCGACAAGGCGAGCAGCACACCACTGGTCGTTTTCGGGCAAACCGGCAGTGGTGGACGAAAGCCCATGACGGTGTCTGTTGCCCCGATTCATGATGCAGACGGTCTGGTCGTCGGCGGAGTCGAAACATTCCAGGACTTTACTGAAACCTATGCGAACCTGAAACGCGCCAAACAAATTCAAACCCTTGCCATGGGTCATGATCTGCCGCAAGACGATCGGGTCGGTTTTGCTTCATTTTACCTGCCGCATGACATGATCGGGGGAGACTATATTGCGGTTCGCCAACTTGACGCCGATCATTACGGCTTCATTCTCGCTGATGTTATGGGTCACGGCGTGGCTGCCGCACTTTATACCATGCACCTGAGCGCTCTTTGGGACCGTTTCAGCCCGGAGCTGATGCGTCCCTCGCAATTTGCACAACATCTGAACCGGGAGCTGTGCAAAGTCGTCAAGGACGAATCTTTTGCCACAGCAGTCTGCGGAGTCCTGGACGTTTCCCGGAAGAGTTTGCTGGTCACCTCGGCAGGAGGTCCGCCTCTTCTTCTCTTCAAGACCGATGGCAGTACAAAACTGATTGCAGGGAGTGGGTGCCCGTTTGGCATGATCTATGATGCAGTTTACGATGAAAGTGAATATCAGTGCGCTGGCGGAGACTGTCTGCTGGTGTTTTCCGACGCCGCCATCGAGTTACAGGATGCGGCCGGGAATCTGCTCGGAACAGACGGTCTGGTCAGGATCATGAATTCTCTGTCATATCCGGAATCCAGGATAAATATCGAATCGCTGCAAAGAGCTTTATTGACCTACTCGAATGAGATCCGGCTGGATGACGATCTGACCTTGCTGGAAGTCAGTTTCTCCTGATCGCGGACACAAAGAAGAGGGAGCAGACTTTCGCTCCCTCTCTCCAGAGTGCAACGTATTAATATCTTGCCTGACACAAAAAAAGCCCCGGTTTCTCGGGGCATCTTCTCTTAATAAAGACGAATACAGTTAACTCATCCGCAGGGTGTACTTTTTATCTTCCTCCATAACGTGATGTAGCAGCCAGCTCCCGAGAAAGACAATGAGCTCTTTTGTCAACTCTTCCTCGGATCCGAAAGAAAACCGCTGCAGCTTGACTAATTTGTCAATGAATTTCCTGTGCAGCCTGAAATGATCTTCCTTTCCTTCATATCCGATCTGCTTCATAAGCTCTTCTTCAGCAGCAAAATGGTATTCAGCATAGGCCATAAGTTCATCAATTTTGCCGGCGACATTAACAATGCCGTCCGGCACCAGACACCCCTCATAAAGCGAATTGACGATTTCGAACAGTTTTTTGTGGTGCCGGTCGATCTCTTCGACACCCACTGAATAACTGTCCTTCCACGCAAATAACGGCATCTACCCTCCTTTAAATATCTCTATCAGAGCAGGATCCCGAGACCAAGCGCCACATTGACAAGGTAAAGGGCCAGGATAGCCAGCCCCAACCGGAAATGAAGATCCCGCTCCTCAACGGCTGAACCGGCAATCTTCCGTGATACGCGATAGGTAATAAGAAGCAGACTGACAATAGCCATCCCGACGAACAAGTGAGGAGGATGCTTGAAAACATTACCCGTATCAAGCAGTACAAGGATCAGCCCGGCAGAGAATCCTCCGGCTCCGAGCAGAGCCAGAACCGGCCCCATCCGGCGATGCTGCTTTATTGCCTGGAACGGCAGAGGGGTTTTATTGGTTCGCGCCCGCCTGATCACTAACCCGTTACGGGCATGATAAAAAAACAGCAGCATCACGGAGAAATTGAAGGCCCCGTGAACCAGTTTGAAGATAGCAATCAACTCCTTGCTTATCAGTGGAAACTGCATTGCCCCCCCCTTCCCTGTCAGTCAGCTATTCAACAACCTCGATGAACCCTTCCATCCCTTTTTCCCTGTGGGTCTTGAACCATAGCAGGCTCTTGTCGCAATAGATCGGGTACTTGCCGGTTTTTGTCGGGGTAAATTTGACTACCTGCTGGTCTCCCTTAAGGTCGAGATGGAACACGATCCCAGCCTCCGGTGACTTTGCGATCAGGTTGTGCGGAATGTAGCTCGCAGCTTTCTTGACCTTCAGTTCCACCGGCTTGTTTACCCTCACAACAATGTAGTTGGGGTCATAGTAGTAATCACCACCGACCATCTCCACCCGCTGAACTCCGTCGGCATCGATTTTTGTGACAACCCGTTTTTCTTTCCAGGTTCCGTGGTCATGGGTATTGGCGCTTTCTGCTGAGTAAGCGGCAACAGTGCAAAGAAAGAGCATGGCTAAAGTAATGAGTGAATATTGCAAGAGTTTCATGATCGCCTCCGTGAGTTTTTGCCTTCAGTAATAATGATACCAGAGATCTTGCGATGGTAAACAGTACGACTAAAAACAGCTGCAAATTCCAGGGGGAAAAATTTCTGAGGCCAGATCTGTGCTATACTTGCAACAACATAGCTTCCCACAGCTAAAGAACAGGATGAACCTGGGTGGCGCAGATGAAACGGCCTCTACCTTTCCGCTATATCGAACCGGCTTTTTTTGGCGGCCTGCTGGACGATCCGCTCCTCTTCCTCCGGATCCGGCCCCTGAAGAGGGCGCTGCTCTTCGACTGCGGCCAGATCGCCCATCTGGCCAAGCGGGTCATCAAGCCGATCGATACCGTCTTCATCACTCATGCCCACATGGACCATATCATGGGGATACCTACCCTGGTCCGTCATCATCATGCTTCGCCCCGCCCGCTGGACATATTCGGCCCGCCAGGCATTGCAGAGCGGGTGCACCATCTCCTAATGGGTTACGACTGGAACCTGCGGGAACCGAACTGGTTCACCCTTCGAGTGCATGAGATACGGCAAGAGAGTGTCCTCCATTACAGTTTTCGCGGTCCGGAGGGGTTTACCGAACATTTTGAGAGCGAAGAACCGCGCCGCGGGAGGGAAATCTGGTCATGCCGCTATGTTTCCGTCGAAGCTGAGCTTCTTGACCACAAGATTCCCGTGCTGGCCTTCAGGGTCCGGGAAAGGCCGCACTTCGCCATTGATGCTCGGCTGCTGGAGCAGCAGGGACTGGTGCCGGGCGACTGGATCCGCGATCTCAAGAGCCGGGTCTGGAAAGGGGATAAAAAGATCCAGGTTGTTCTGTTGCGTAGCGAAGGGGATACGGTGCGGGAAGAGGTGGCAGTCGACCCTGACGGTATCTACGCCGGCATCAAGGATGTGCATCCCTGCGCCACGATCGGCTACCTGACCGATGTGGGCTGGACAATGGAAAATATCACCAAAATCGAGCAGTTCCTTGACGGACTGACCCTGCTCTGCGCCGACTGCACTTTCCTGGCGGCCGATGTAGAAAAGGCCCGGGCCTCATATCACCTCTGCACAATGGACCTGAACAAGCTGGCCGCCCGCCTGTCTCCGCGCTTCCTGCTCCCCATGCACCTCTCCAAGAGCTATCTTCTGCGGACCGTGGATCTCTACAGCGAACTGTTGCCACCACCGGAAACCACGATCCTGCCGCTCCCGAAGCATCTCGTACCGGCTCCGCTCCTGGTCCGGGACGTGGAGAAGTGGCTGCGCTCCAACCCCGTCCCGCCCCCCTAAGACCGATTGTAAAAGTATTGTAAAACAGGAAGTTATGCCCACCTTTTTCAAGCCGGACTCTATATACTGTAAAGAAACAAAAGTTGAACAACCCGCAAAGGAAAAGTCATGTCGGACCACCCCACAACTCCCCCCCCCCACCCCCTGGCAGGCAGAGCCTGTGTACTTTTGTCCAGTGTCTTCGGTCCTTACAGCCAGGACGACCAGTACGGAAGCCGCAAGATCAACCCGATGGAGCTGTACCAGAATCAGGTAACCCGCACCCAGGGCGGCTTCTCGCTCCGGATGTTTCACCGTTCCTTCGGGCTGATGATGATCCAGGCCAATATCGATGCTCCCTGCATCCTGCTCGACTTTCCCACCTTGGAGAGTTTCACCGAGCAGATCAGCCAAAACAGCTACGACGTGGTCGGCATCAGCGGCATCATTGTCAATGTCGGCAAGGTGGCAAAGATGTGCGAGCTGGTCCGCCGCTATCAGCCCGGAGCAACGATTGTCGTCGGCGGACACATTGCCAACAAGGAGGGGCTCGGGCAGCTGATCGATGCCGATCTCATCGTCCGCGGCGAAGGGATCCGCTGGTTCCAGCGCTACCTCGGCCAGGACGACACGGCTCCGATCAGGCACCCGGCGGTCCTGTCGGGTTTCGGCTCCCGGATCATGGGGATGGAGATCGGCGACGATCCCAAGGATACTGCGGCAATCCTGATCCCTTCGGTCGGCTGTCCCATGGGGTGCAACTTCTGCTCTACCTCCGCCCTCTTCGGCGGCAAAGGGAAGTTCGTCAATTTCTACGAGACCGGGGACGAACTCTACCGCGTCATGTGCGGGATCGAACAGAAGCTGAAGGTCCGTTCCTTCTTTGTCCTCGACGAGAATTTCCTCCTGCACCGCAAGCGAGCCCTGCGCCTCCTCGAGCTGATGGAAGCGGGCAACAAGAGCTGGTCGCTCTCCGTCTTCAGTTCGGCGCGGGTTCTGAAATCCTACAGCATTGAACAGCTCATGGGGCTGGGGGTAAGTTTCGTCTGGATGGGGCTTGAAGGAGAGGAGAGCACCTATGGCAAGCTCAAAGGGGTAGATACCCTCCATCTTGTACAGCATCTGCAGGCAAACGGCATCCGGGTTCTCGGCTCATCCATCCTCGGCATGGAAGAGCACAGGCCAGAGGACATGAAAGCGATCATCGACTATGCCGTCCGCCACGACACAGTCTTTCACCAGTTCATGCTCTACACGCCGATTCCCGGCACCCCGCTGCA
Organism: Geobacteraceae bacterium; assembly: GCA_041500085.1. GTDB lineage: Bacteria > Desulfobacterota > Desulfuromonadia > Geobacterales > DSM-12255 > VEOV01. The sequence continues at coordinate 4,388 of JBGQLM010000126.1, read as the reverse complement.
TGAAAAACACCAACAGGAAGGGAACCTGCTCCCCGAATCCGAGTTCCCGATTGCCGATAGCCACGGCCAGTACCGCTTCAACTACCGCCACCCTCATTTCCACAACGGTGAGGAAGGGAGATACCTGCTCGATGCCTTCCACCGCGACTTTGAGGTCAACGGCCCCAGCCTCCTCCGCCTGATCCGGGTACTCCTGAACGGCTGGCAGAGCAGCAAACTGCAACCCCAAAGGGTTCGGGAACGGCTCGCAAAAGAAGCCGCTCCGCTCCGAACCACCTATGCCGGCGCCGTCTGGGCCATTGCCATACATTATCAGCTGAATCCTCAGCTAAAGGAGAAAGCGGCACAGCTTCTGGCGGATCTGTACGCCGAATTCGGCTGGAAAACTCGCCTCCTCGCCCCACTGATCGGCAGGTATGCCCACAACCGCCTGCAGAAAGAGGAAGAGCGCCGGGCCGCAGGCCACAGCTTTGAGCCGGACTCCTTCTGTGATAAAAATGCCGCAGAACTACTCCGGGAAAAGAGCTCAGCAGTGTTGCGCAAGCCCGACCCCGAGCAGCTCCCCTCCATGCTGGAGCCGGACTGGCGCTGGGATTGTTTAGAGGGATGACCCAAAATAGGCTGTAATGGCTTTGCCACGTGCCGCATGTCCGGACAACTCTGACTGTCGTGAATACAGTTTTTAGATCAAAGGGGATTCCATGCGAATTAATATTTTCTGCTGCATTCTGCTGTTGTTTGCTCTTGCAGGTGAATCGGCCGCCGAGTCGGAGCCGACCGAAATTACACTTTTCAAACAGGGCAAGGCAGCCCTGGGACAAGGCGCGCCTCAGGAAGCCATCAGTTTATTCGAGTCGTCACTTGAGATCTGTACGGCCCAACACAATAGCAGGTGCAGGATGGTCAACCTTACCGAACTAGGGACATTGTACGACCAGTCGGGCAGACGCGACGACGCACTGCGGGCCTACCAGGAGACCCTGAGCATCAAGCGGCAGCTGGATTCCTCGCCGCAATCCATCATGGGCACACTGAATGACGTGGGCGAAGCCCTGCATTCCCTCCGGAGATATCAGGAGGCTGTAGCGTCTTTTGAGGAAGCGTATGCCATGGCGGAGAGCCTTGGCATCAAGGAGGCCTCTGCCGCTCTGCTCAACAGCATGGGCATGTCCTACTTCGCCCTGAATCGGCTCGAAAAGGCCTTGGAGTCGTTCAACGACTCCATGCGAATCCGTAAAGAGCTGGGTGCTCCCAGGGAGCTGCTGGTGCAAAACCTGAACAATATCGGTAGCGTCTACGTCTCTTCCGGACAGTACCAGCAGGCCCTGCCCTACCTGGAAGAGGCGGTCGCCATATTCCGGGAGATCAACAATCCGGAGGCAGTTGCCACCGGGCTGAACAATCTCGGCTATGCTTATGCCTCGTTTAATAGGCATGACAAGGCTCTGGCCTCCTACGAGGAGGCGCTGGGGCTCAGAAGAACCCTGAATACCCCGCTTGAGACAGCCACCGTTCTCAACAACATGGGGTTATTGTTCTCTTCCATCGGTAGGCACGAAGAGGCGATCGTCCGCCATGAGGAAGCATTGCAGATCCGAAAAGCCGCCTCCGACCGGAAAGGAATTGCCGAAAGCTTGAACAATACCGGTTATGCCCAAAGGACCGTAGGGGAGTATGACCAGGCACTGAACAATTTCGAGGAGACTCTCAAGATCCACGAGACCCTGAATGACCGGCGCGCCGTATCGACCGGCCTCAACAATCTGGCGACCGTGTACGACACCCTGGGTCAGTACGATAAGGCCCTGCAGTACCACGAGCGGGCTCTGGGCCTGCGCCGGGAGTTGAACATCCAGGCCGACGTCGCGGTCACCCTCAACAACATCGGCATGATCCAGATCAATCTGGGGCGCTACGACAAGGCGCTGGCTGCCTTCGAAGAGTCACTCGCGCTGAAGAAACAGCACCAGCTTTCGCCCGAGTCGATTGCCGTCTCCCTGAACAACATCGGTGCGGTCCTTGACTCCATCGGCCAGCAAGAAAAGGCGCTCGGTTATTACCGGCAGGCGCTGGAAATCAGGAGGGAACAGAATCTTGCGGGTGCAGTCGGTCAGAGTCTTTCCAATATCGGTTCGGTCTACCTGACACTCAAGAGGTATCCCGAAGCCGAGCGCACCTTTGTCGAGGCGGAGCAGGAGGTTAACAAGTCCGACCGGAAGATGAAAGGGAATCCTGGTCTGGTGGAGCTGTACCTGGCTACCGGCGCTTACGATCGTGCCATGAGCCTGCTGGAGACCATGGCGCCGGGCTGGTCGACCGAGGATGCCACCCGGATTCAGTACCATACCCAGATGGGGATGGCGCTCAAGGGGCTTGGGCGGCTGAAGGAAGCGACCGGCGAACTCCTCACGGCGGTATCGCTATCCGAAGAGACACGCTACCGGATCAAGGACAGGAGCGGCTTTTTCGCATCCGGCCTGGCAGGTGGCCGGATCCGTTCCTATCGCGTCCTTTTGTCGGTCCTGTGCGAACGGGCGCTCAAGGGAGATCTCATTGACAAACGGCTGGCTCATCTGGGCAAGGATACGGCGGACAGCGCCTTCTACCTGGCGGAATCCATTAAGGCGAGAACCCTGCTGGAGTCGATGGCAGAGGTGAGAAGAACCACCAGACGTCGCATAATACCCGAGGAGTGGAAGCGCAAGGAACAGTCGCTGCTGCAAAGGCTTTCCGCGCTGGATGAGCAGTGGGAAACCGCGTACCGGTCGGGAGAAGCGGCCGTGAAGGAGCTCAACGGTAAACGAGCTGCTCTCAGAGCCCAGTTTCAGGAGCTGATCGGCATGTTCAGGAAAAAATCTCCGCGCTACGCCGCCCTCTACTATCCGGCCCCTATCCCGGCGGCTACACTGCCGCTCAGGAAGGACGAAACGGTTCTGGAGTTCGTGTTCGGCGATGACGCCTGCTACCTGTTCATCGTCAGAACGGGCGGGGTTAAGCAGGTCATCAGGATCGAGTCATCGCCGGAGGAGTTGGAAAAGAGCGTCAAAGCCTTCATGGAGCCGCTGAACAACAATCACCCGGATCTGTTTTCCGAACAGCTCGCCCGCGAACTGGGCAAAACACTTCTGGCAGGAGCCCAGACCGGCATCAAGAGCGGCAGCAAGGTCATTATCGTGCCCGATGGCCTGCTCGGGCTGATCCCCTTCGGAGCCCTGATGACTGAGGTAAAGAGCAATGAACACGGCAAGGTCTATCTGGATGACAGGTGGGTCATTACCTATGAGCACTCCTCGTCAGCCCTGGCCCTGGATCGCCTGCTGCGTCCCGTCAAGGCCCGCAAGCCGCTTTTTGCCCTTGGGAATCCGGTCTTCGACGCAACCGATCCCCGCTACGTCGCCTACAAGCAGGGGAAAGCACCGGTTGCCCTGCTGCCCGGCCAGGCAGAGCACTATCCCTTCCGCGGTCTGGCCATTCACGCAAAACCGGGCAGCGAGGCGCGTGATCAGGTGGAGTGGGAGCAGGTAGTTTTCGCCCCCCTGCCTGAATCGGAGGTTGAGGTAAAGGCAATAGCAGCCGGTCTGGGGGTTAAGCCGGTCCCTCCCGATGTCCTCCTGGGGATGAACGCCAACAAAACCACTTTCCTGAAATCGCAGCTGGAAGAGTACCGTTATATCCACTTCGCAACACATGCCGACCTGCCGGGAAATGTTCAGGGGGTCAAGGAGCCGTTCATCCTGCTGGGACAGGTTGCCAACGATGAGCAGGACAGGGGTTTTCTGACATTGTCCGAAATACTGGAGCTGCAGCTGAGTGCCGACATGGTCATGCTTTCCGCCTGCAACACCGGCAAGGGCGAGCTTGTTGCTGGAGAAGGGGTGGCCAACCTTGCCCGGGCATTCCAGCATGCGGGAGCCAGGAGTGTAGTGTCAAGCCTTTGGGAAGTCGCTTCCGATGCGGCAGTAGAGTACATGAAGAGCTTTTACGGACATATGAAGACAACCGGAAACAGAGCTGTTGCACTTTCTCTAGCCCGAAAGGAGATCAAGCAGAAATACCCCAGCCCGTTTTACTGGGCGGTTTTTGCGTTCTATGGCGATGGAGGGTAACTATCAGGCCTTTGCCTGCCAAATGCCGCGTGGGAAACGTTACTTCGAAGACGCTGAAGGGAGGTTCCACCAGAGTACGAAAAGAATGAGAATTACGAGATAAATATATTGACAACAATTCTCATGAGTGCAATAAAAGTTCAATAAACAACCCCGCCGCAAGCAGCGGGGTATTTAGAACAACACCAACTGATAGTCGGCATGGAGCTTCTGATAGGTTTTACCTTGATTCTTGACGTAGCTTCCTATCGTGTTCTCATTTCCGTGCTTGCCAACTGTGCT
>JBGQLM010000125.1:0-11983 GCA_041500085.1 Geobacteraceae bacterium | reverse complement strand
CGGTCTTTTCAGCTTCATGGCCGTATTGCTGGCTGCAGCATGGATGACAAGGCCGGTTAATACTGAAGAACGTTCGGCTGTATTTTACGAATATTCAGCCCGACTGCTCTGGATTCTATTGATATCCGTCTATCTGGCCCAGTTCTCTGCAATCTGGAAGTACTCCGTCGATCTTCCTTTCTGGGAGGAGTGGGATTATTTTCTTCCAGAGGGATTGCCGAAGGGATTATCCTGGGATTGGCTCTTCGGCTTTGCCGGCTATCACAGGGTTGTCCCGACAAAATTCATGGCTTGGCTGAACCTGCAACTTTTTGACCTGGATTTCATTCTACAGAAACGGTTCAACTATTTTATCTATGGCGGTCTGCTGTTTACCCTGGTCAAACTCAAAAACAGGGTGATCGGCAGATCGGAGTTTGTGCTGTTCCCGGCGTTCCTGCTCTTTCTGCTTTCGCCAATCGCCTTTGAAAATCATGTCAACTCTTACCAGTCCCAGATACACCTTGTAATAATCTTTACCCTGGTCGCGCTTCTCCATATCTATTCCGACAGATTGCAGGGAAAACCGCTGGCGATATTCTTCTTTTGTCTGATTGCGGCGATTAACACTTTCTCCGGCGGAATGACCATTGCCGCAGTATTGCTGCCATGCTGGGCTGTATTCGTCACGGTGCAGATTGCACGTGGGAGAATTGACAAGCAAAAAGGGTGGTGGATACTACTGGCGGGGGGAGCGATTGTCTCTGCCGCTGCTGCATCGTGGATTTATGGCTACTCCCTGCCGGCGGGCAATGTCTGGATTTCTCCATTCAGTGGACTATTCTGGGACACGTTTTTCAATCTGCTCAGCTTCGGTTTCGGTTTCGAAATGGAGAACCCTATTCTTGGAGCCATCTGTTTGCTGGCGGTTATTGTGCCGGTCATAATTCTGTGGTGTGATAAGGAGTTACGTCAACAGGAAAGGGTGTGGCAGGTAACGGCCGGAGTACTCTGTTTTCTGGCAATACTTGCCACCATCAGTATCACCCGAGGGACTTTCGCCGGGACATCGAAAGCGTCCCGCTATGTGGAATTTGGACTGATGCTGATACCCTTGACTGCCATGGCTTGGTGGCTGGCGTTGAAGCGCGTTGCCGTTCGCCGGGTAGTTCTGCTGTCTGTCTGGCTGACATGTTTCGGCGCCTTTATTGATGACTGGTCTTTTTCCCCGTACCGGGATGTCGGGCAGATGGAGCTGTTTGTGCTAGAAACTCTGGAAGATCATGTCCTGGGGCGTGGTGACGGTTCTTTCCCCTGGAGTCACCCAAAACCGTTGCCGCCCTTTTTTGAAGGGGCCAGAAGGCTGGATGTGAAATTCACACGACAATTCAGAGGACTAGCGACTAACAGTCAGAAATATCCCCTTAAACCATGAGAACTCACAAACTAATTTTGCAATTTGCGGCTCTGAGCCAATGTCTTTCACCTTTCGGCAGGGAGCAAACCGCTCCCCGCAGCTTGCCTATACTATTGCAAAGAAGATCTGGAGACGATGTGAGACGCTGGTGTTAATGAAGAATAACCAAAGGGGTAAGTGTTGATGATTCTGGTCCTCAAGTTGATATTGATGATTCTGGGACTATTCCTGCCTGGCCATATGTTAACCAGGGTATTGAGACTTCAGGCAGGCTGCGCAGCTGCCTTTCCTTTTTCTGCGCTGCTGCTGACGCTGTTCACCATACTTTTCACCCTTGCCGGAATTCCGCTTCGCTTTAGCACCATGGCGCTCATGCTGCTCGGCTGGTCGGTCGTCTGCGCTCTGCTGCTCAGGTTTCGCAAGGCTGAGCAGGACCAGGATCTGCCCGCAATGATTCCTGCCCCGGTCACCCGGTTCGAAAAATCTGTTCTCGGTTTTGCCGCGCTCATCATTATGGCGGTCGGCTTCCGGGCCATTCTCTACCCATTGAGCGGCTATGACACTTTCATCCGCTGGGATGCACTGGCCCGCCTCATGTTGCAGCAGGAGTCGCTCAGCTTCTATCCACCGGTCACAGCTGCCGACTTTGCCACTTATCTGTTCCCGGACGGTATTCCGCCGCTGGTGGCAACGGTGCACTGGTGGCTCTACGCCGCACTCGGCAAACCGGTCATGCAGGTGACGGCCATTGCGGTGACGCTGCAACTGCTGTCGGCCATGGCGCTCACCTTCTGCGCGACATCCCTCGCATTCGGCACCCGGTCGGCATACTGTTCCCTGCTGGTATTTGCTTCATCGCCCTTACTCATCAAAGGCTTTGCTATCGGTCAGGAGATGGGATACACCACCCTGGCGGTTGCCGGTCAGGTCTGTTTTGCCTGGCTTGCCGTGCGCCGGCCGCACTCCGGCGCAGTGATTGCCGCCGCCCTGTTTGCTTCTCTCGGGGCGCTGACACGCGACTATGGCCCGGCGCTGGCGCTGACCGGTTTCCTGATCCTTGCCTGCCAGCCGCAGACCAGGCACTATCTCTGGCTGTTTTGCGGTGTAACGGCCATTCTCTCTGCCCCGTGGTATCTGCGCAACTGGGCGGTTACCGGCAACCCCCTCTATCCCCGCCCCGTGCTGGGGCTTTTCCCGGCAAATGAAATCTACGAGGCACCGCAACAGTTTCTCAAGGAGAGTTTTTCGTTTTACCGCTATTCATGGCAACAATGGCTGGGTATTCTGGGAGTCATGGCCGGAGGGGTACCACTGGCAATCCTAGGCGGCATCCCCGGTGCAGTGCGCCGCTGGCGCGAGTCCGCGCCGCTGTTGGCTACCTTGCTCCTGCTTGTCATCTTCTGGTTGCTGTCAATGGGGGTTACCGGAGATGCGGGGGCGGTCTATAGCATGCTGCTGCTCGCGCCGGTTTTCATGGTGCTCGCCATATTTGCCGGCGCCATCGGGGGAGCTCTCGCCGGTGCTAACGCTTTTTTCGGCAGGTCCGCCGCTATTGCTGCTCTGCTGCTCGCTGCCGGTTATGCGTTGACCGCTTCACTGGCACATCCGTGTCCGTCGAGGCAGTTTTTTCCCGCCATGACCTATGCACACAGCGGGGTTCCGGAGATGTGCGCCGACGCCCATTCACTGGCGCAGCAGCTGCAAAACAGCTCTTTGCCGGCTGGCGGCGTCCTCACTTCCAATGCTTATCTGGGGGTGATCCTGCAACAGGAGACCCGGTTCCTGCCGGTGATAACCTGGAGCCCGGCGGTGAGGTTTGTCTTCGACCGCAGTTTAGGCGTAGCGGCCATCAGCAAGCGTCTGAAGGCAGAGAACATAAGACTGGTTTATCTTGATTTTGGCGGTGGTGCGCACAACCAGTTTTTTGCGCAGTTTCCCTTTTTCCAGAGGCTGCTGCAACAGAAAGATCCGGCAGGCTTCAGACTGGTTGCCGCTTCCGGCAATGAAGCGTTATATGTTATTACTGACTGACGATAGAGAGGGGCGATGAGGATGGAAAGCTCCCGGCAACCTGCTGCCGGCCGCCAGGCAATTTATGTGGTCGCCATCCTGGTGGCAGTGGCGACCTTTCTCTGCTATCTGCCGGCACTGCGGGGTGAATTTCTCATTTGGGATGACCCCTTTTATGTGGTCAATAATCGGCACATCCGCTCTGTCAACCTTGAGTTCCTTACCTGGACTTTCACCAGCGCATACGGTTCCTGGCACCCAGTCACCTGGATTTCCTACGCATTAGATTATCTCCTCTGGGGAATGAGTCCGCTCGGTTATCATCTTACTTCAATCATTTACCACTCGCTCAACAGTCTGCTGGTTGTTCTCCTGACAGTGCGATTGCTGGAATGTGCGAAGAGGAGCAATGAGTTACCATCCATTTTAGACGGGGACGGAATCCTGATTGCCGGTGGTGTCGTCGGAGTACTTTTCGGGCTCCACCCCCTGCATGTGGAGTCGGTGGCCTGGATTAGCGACAGGAAGGATCTTCTGTGCGCTTTTTTCTTTCTCTGCAGCTTGCTCAGCTATCTGAAATATATTGCCGGCATTCAGGCGGACGCCGGTTCGCCTGCCGGCAATACGCTGTTGCATTACCGGCAGTATATATTATGCCTGAGCTTCTTTCTTCTTGCTCTGGCAAGCAAGGGAATAGCTGTAGCTCTCACTCCGGTACTGCTCATTCTGGATTATTATCCCTTCTCCAGGTTTTCATGTACCAAGGGTATCCGGGCAGTACTCTTAGAAAAAATACCTTTTTTCCTTCTCAGCCTGCTAATAACTGTGATCGGCTTTCTGGGGCAGAAGAATCTGGGAGCTCTGGCTTCCTATAATTTCCTTACTCTGCCGGAACGCACCTTGACGGCTCTCAGGGCGGCCGCATTCTATCTGTGGAAGCTGGCGGTGCCGGTACATATCATTCCCTTTTATCCTCACCCTGATAAAATAACAATTTTTGACCACGAGTACCTGCTCGGCTCTGTAACGGTCGTGGGTCTCAGTATCCTTTTAGTTTGCATGCGCCAACAAAATAAAGTCTTGCTGTGCGCCTGGAGCTACTATCTGCTTACATTGTTGCCAGTTTCGGGTATTGTTCCGGTTGGCATATTTTCCATGGCTGACAGGTTTACCTACTTGCCTAGTTTAGGTCCTTTTCTTCTGGTTGGCCTGGCAACTGCGTGGCTATGGTCGAAAGCTGGGAGTGACGTTGCAGTCAGGCGGGCCATTGTCGCAATCGGGACACTCTGTTTTCTCATGATGTCGATTTTGCTCATCAGGCAAATCAAGGTCTGGAACAATTCGGTGAGGCTCTGGAGTTATGTCATCGAGAAAGGCCCATATGAAATTCCGCTCGCCTACAGCAACCGCGGTATGGCTTACCTGGAGCAGGGAGAGTATGAGAAGGCGATCGCCGACTGCACGAAGGCTCTGGCGATTCAGCCTGATTATCATCTGGCCTATTACAACCGGGGGAAAGCATATCTGCTCGGCGGCAGCCTGAGTCTGGCCATGGCGGACCTGAACAGAACAATTGTCATTGCGCCCAAATATGCCGAAGCCTATGCCCTGCGCGGTGAAATATTCAGTGTCCAAGGGGATCTGGCGCCGGCCATAAGCGACTACTCAACAGCAATTGACCTCAACCCCGAGATGTACGAGGTATACCTGAACCGGGGAATTGCCTATAAGGAGTCGGGGGATTATGTTCGGGCCATAGAAGATTACAACAGGACCCTGGCTCTCGTTCCAGACAGCCCGGAGGCATTCAACAGCAGGGGGGTGGCAAACCGTTATCTGGGACGTCTGGAGCAGGCTCTTGCCGATTACAGCCGGTCCATCGCGCTCAACCCGCAGTTTGCCCTGGCATACTGCAACCGGGGAATTGTGCATAAGGAGATGAAAAATTACGAGCTGGCCGTCGCCGATTTCAATAGGGCAACAGCGCTCAGTCCCGATTTGATCAAGGCGTATCTGGAAGCAGGGTACTGTTACCGGCTTTTGGGTAGGTCCGATCTGGCCGCACAGGAGTTTCAGGCGGCATGCGACAGAAGGAGTGCGGAGGGGTGTACGGCTCTGTCCGGTTTAGGGAAATAGGGAAAAATGTCATTTCGAATAGATACATCACATGACCTCGTTTTTGAGCAAGCTACGGTTCTCCTCCCGGTAATGGATGAAACCGAATCCCTGGCTAAAACTGTGGAGATCATCGAGCAGGAGTGTGGACCGGACATACAGGAATATCTGTTCCTGGTCTGCGATCGAACCGGGCAGAACAGTATCGATATCTGCAACAGGTTTGCAGCCAGTAACCCCAGCCGGTTCATCCTGATCAGGCAAAATCTTCCGTTTCTTGGCGGTGCCGTCCGCAATGGTTTTAGCGCAGCTAAAGGAAGCCACGTGGTCATGATGGCAAGTGATCTTGAGACTGATCCTCATGACGTAAAAGAGATGATAACCATCGTGAAAAAACAACCAAACGTGATTGTTACTGCCTCACGGTGGCTTTCAGGCGTGCAGTTTGAAGGGTACAGCCCGTTCAAGCTCGTTGCTAACTTCATATTTCAGCAAATCTTCCGTGCGGTTTATTTTACAAAACTTTCCGATTTAACGTACGGCTATCGTATATTTCCTACAAGGCTTGTCCATTCCATTCGTTGGGAAGGGTTTCGCCACGATTTCCTGTTTGAAACACTGATCAAGCCACTGCGCCTCGGAGTCGAGGTGCTTGAGATCCCGACGTGCTGGCATGCCAGGGGCGAAGGTGAATCGCAGAATTCCTTTTTCCGCAACTTTTATTACTTCCGGATCGGGATTAAAGTCCGGTTTGCCCCCAAGAGCAGGTTGCTCTTGCCGATCCGCCCTGAGGAGGATGCGTGAAGAAGTTCATCGTTACGACAACCATCAATCCGGTCACGAAAGCGGTTGATCTTTTTCAAGACATGAGAGACTGGGAACTCGTTGTCATCGGGGATCTCAAGACACCGATTGATTATAAATTGCACCGTGGTACCTATGTCGCACCTGAGGAACAGGAAAAATATGACAAGGAGCTCTCGGACGCAATCGGCTGGAACTGTATTCAGCGTCGCAACTTCGGGCTTTTGTGGGCTTTTGACCGGGGCGCGGATATTATCGCGGTGGTGGATGATGACAACATCCCTTATTCCCATTGGGGAAAGGACCTGTTGCTGGGGAAACCGGCTGAAGTGAACTTTTACGAGACGGAGCTACCCGCTTTTGATCCGGTTGGCGCGACCAACGAAAAGAAAATATGGCATCGCGGGTACCCGTTGCAACTTCTCGCCAAACGTGACTATTCAAACTGCAGCAAGCGCACGGTGACCGCAGATATCCAGGCCGATTTCTGGGATGGAGATCCTGATGTCGATGCAATTTGCCGTATGGAACACGCACCCGTCTGCAATTTTGATGAGAAGGCATTTCCCATCGCGACCAACAGGATTGCACCGTTCAATTCGCAAAACACGTTCATCAGGCGTGAGGTTCTGAAAGATTACTTCCTGTTCCCGCATGTCGGCAGAATGGATGATATTTGGGCGTCATTCTATGTTCAGGCCAAAGGTTTCAAAGTTGTCTATGACAGGGCTTCGGTAAAGCAGGAGCGGAATGAACACGATGTTGTAAAGGACATGAAACAGGAATACATCGGCTACGAGAACAATCTCAGACTCATCAATGATCTTTATGAGGATCCTGAAAGGATTCTCGCTTATCTGCCCGCGCGTTCGGTTGACGCCTTACGTGCTTACAGGAGACATTTCCAGTATGCATAAAGCTCTCGTCACGGGAGGAGCAGGTTTTGTCGGACGGCATCTGATCAAGCGCCTGCTCGACGAAGGGTATGAGGTGCATTGCGTCGATAACCTCATGCAGGGGACCGGCGCGATTGATCCGCGCAGAGCGGGACAGTGGCCACTGTACTCGCCCGGCGATTACCAAAACTTCCGCTTCCACGCCGAGGACTGCCGGGATTATTTTCGCCGCGTAAAGGATGACGATTTTGATTATGCTTTCCACCTTGCTGCTGTCGTTGGCGGCCGCTGGATGATAGAAAATCGGCCCCTGGCAGTTGCCGATGACCTTTCGATCGACTCCCACTACTGGCAGTGGGCCGCTGAGACGAAGCCGAAAAAAACCATCTGCTTCAGCTCAAGTGCTGCGTATCCTGTTGCGTATCAGTGTCGCGAGAACTTTGTTTTGCTTAAAGAAGAAATGATCAGCTTTGAGCGGGACCTTGGCATGCCTGATATGTCCTACGGCTGGGCAAAACTTACTCACGAGTTCCTGGCAAAGCTCGCCTATGAGAAGCACGGAATTAAATCAGTCAGCTATCGTCCGTTTTCCGGTTACGGCGAGGACCAGGACGATAGTTACCCTTTTACCGGAATCTGTAAACGGGCGTTGAGTCTTGAAGATAAGAGTGTTCTTCATGTATGGGGTGACGGGAATCAGATGCGTGATTTTATTCACATTGAGGATTGTATTCAGGGCATCCTTATGACGATGGACAAAATCGACAATGGTGATGCGCTCAATCTTTCGACGGGGATTTTCACGAGTTTTAAAACCCTGGCAACCATGATTGCGAAGGAATGCGGCTTTGTCCTCGAAGTTTGTGGTATGAGTGATAAACCGGCCGGTGTCTTTGCGCGTGCCGGTGACACGTCCAAGCAAAAGGCTTACGGATTTTGTGACAAAATCTCTCTGGAAGATGGCGTTCGCCGGGCTATCCGCTTTCTAAACCTGTAGTGATGGTGCCATGCAGATTATGCCCGAAGAAAAAAATAACTCCATATACTACCTGGCAATAGTCGCGGCATGTATCGCGATCTACTACAGGTGCCTGTTCTTCGGCGTCACCAACGCGGATGAAGAGGTAATGATTACCGGCAATCTGCCGTTTCTGCGTCATTTCGGCAATGTCCTGCAGGTCTTTACCACCGATGCCTTCTATCAGCATAAGGAGATCGATCTCTACCGGCCGCTGCAGTCGCTGACCTACATTCTGGACGCCCAGTGGGGCAGCGACGTTGTTTTTTTCACCCATCTCACCAACCTCCTGTTGCATATCCTGTCATGTCTGACGGTCTATCACCTGCTCGTGCGGTTGGAGTTCCGCCGGTCGCTTGCCTTTACCGGGGCGCTCGTCTATGCGGTGCATTACCTGTTCATGACGGCGGTCGCCTGGATCCCGGCCCGGGGGGATCTGCTGCTGGCGCTCTTTACCATGCTGGCACTTCTTAGCCTGATTAAGTCCCTGGAAGTGCCCACTTGGCGACCCATTTGCCTTCACCTTCTCTGTTTCACCCTGGCGCTGTTTGCCAAGGAGAGCGGCATTGTACTGCCGCTGCTCTTCGCCATCTACTGCTGGACGCACGGCAGGCTGCGCTCGCTCGGGAGAAGGCACCTGCTGCTGCCGTTCTATTACCTGTGCGCCGGCAGCCTCTATTGGTGGATGAAAACTGCCGCCGTGGCCGACTCCAGTGACGAGCGGGGGCTCACCCAGTTCCTCAAAAATATCCATCTGCTTCCCGAAATGGTCGCCAAATTTTATCTGCCGGTGAACATGTCGACGCTGCCATCCTATCAGTTTACCGCCACCCTGAGCGGACTGCTCATCATGGTCGCCCTGCTGGCTTTCTATCTTGGCTGCCGGAGACTACGCCTGCGGCAGGCGCTCTTTTACCCGGCATGGGTTCTCCTCTTCATTCTCCCGGGGATGACCTACTATCCCAATTTCTACTCATTTTGTAGCGAACATTTCGATCACCGCTCCTATCTGGTATGTTTCGGCCTTCTGCTCCTCAACCTGCAGATCGTGCAGCAGTTCGCACTGGAGCAGCGGCGCTACTTCCGGGTGGCCGTATTTGCCCTGCTCTGTTATCTGGCGTTCTTCAACCTTTTGCTCAGCGGTAACTACCGCAATCCGGAAGCGTTTGCCCTGAAGGCGATATCGATGGGATCCAGATCCGCACTGGCCTATGCCAATTACGGAACTGAAAAATATTTGAAGGGGGACGAGCCGGAGGCGCTGCGCTATCTCAACCAGTCGCTGGCTATCGTCAGCAAGTTCATGCCGGCACTGCATTATCGGGCAAGGATCTATGTCAACCGGGGGATGTATCCACAGGCGCTTGCCGATCTGGACAACCTTCTCTTTGTCGATCCGGAGTACGATGCCACGGATTATGGTCTTCGGGGGACCATCAAGGCGAAGCTGCAGGATAATGCCGGTGCCGAAGAGGATTTTTCCGCTGCCCTGCGCCTCTCACCTGAGCTGGTCGAAGCCAGGGTCGCACTCGGCAGCCTTTATTTTTCCGAAGGGCGGACAGAGGAAGCCTGTACTGCCTGGAGAATGGCAGCTGCGCAGGGGAATGCTGTTGCCGGGGAATTGCTTAATCTTCACTGCCCATAACCAATGACCAAGAGATAATTTACCATGCGCCCCTATCTGCTCACCATATTTCTCGGTTCCTTCCTGTTGTTCCAGATTCAACCGGTTATCGGCAAATATATTCTTCCATGGTACGGAGGGAGCCCTGCCGTCTGGAACACCTGCATGCTCTTTTTCCAGTTGCTGCTCCTGGCAGGATACTGTTATGCCCATCTGGCTACAGCCCTTGACAGGAAGAAGCAGGGCGGGCTTCATCTGCTGCTGCTCGTTGCTGCACTGGTGACCTTTCCCATAGCGCCGTCCCCCGATATCTGGCTGATGACCAAAGTTGACATGCCGGTATTCAACATTTTGCTGCTTCTGTTGAAGACGGTCGGTTTGCCATACCTTGTCCTGGCAGCCACGGCGCCGCTGGTTGCCCACTGGTTTGTGCGGTCGTTTCCCGAACGGTCCCCCTTCAGACTCTATGCGCTTTCCAATGCCGGCTCGCTGCTGGCACTGCTCAGCTTTCCGGTGGTTGTCGAACCTCTGCTTACAAGGGGTGAACAACTATTGGTCTGGCAGTGGGGGTTCGCTGTTTTTGCCCTTTGCTGTGGCTGGTGCGGACTGCAACCGCTGTTCAGCAAGAGAGGCGAGAGGAGGGTCGCGGTTGCTGTCGCTTTTGATATGGCAGGCAATGAGCGCCCGGCATGGCCGCTGTTGCTCCTCTGGCTCGGCCTATCCTGCAGCGGTTCGACACTGCTTCTGTCTACAACCAATTTGCTCTGCCAGGATGTGGCGGTCGTGCCGTTCTTGTGGGTAATTCCCCTGGTGCTCTATTTGCTAAGTTATATTTTCTGTTTCAATAGCGATCGAGTGAACAACAGGGCTTTATGGGCCGTTCTGCTGATAATTGCAGTCCTGGCAGTCTCCTGGGTTGATACCCAGGAACCTCTTAACCTATGGATAAACATTGCCGTGTTTATGGCAGTACTTTTTGCCGGGTGCATGGCCTGCCATGGCGAACTGGCGCGCTGTCGTCCACATCCGCGCCATCTGACGGCCTACTATCTGGTCATCTCTGCCGGCGGTGCATTGGGGGGGATATTTGTCAGCATCCTTGCTCCGCTTGTTTTCAAGACCTATTGGGAGTACCCACTTGCCCTGACCGGTTCCTGTCTGCTTGTGGTGGCGGCGTGGCAGCGGGCCGGGCTTTTTTCCCGGGGACATCGCCGGCTGTTGGTCGTTGCTGTTGTCGGACAGGTGGCATTCATCAGTATCATGGGGTATCATCTTTTCGCCTGGAAGTCCGCGATACTGTTCAATAACCGCAATTTTTTCGGCGTGCAGCGAGTCCTCTGGGAGGAGGACTGTGCCGGCCAAAGGATGACCCTGCGGCTTGGTACGTCAACTCATGGTTGGCAGTACTCTGATCCGGGGAAGCGGATGTGGCCCACCTCCTATTACGGGGCCGACAGCGGTGTCGGTCTTGCGCTGCGCTTCCACCCTCACCGTCTTGCTGCCATGGCTTCGCGGCAGAATCTTCGGGTCGGTGTTATCGGCCTCGGAGTAGGAACGCTAGCCACCTATGGCCGCCGGGGGGATTACTTCCGTTTCTACGAAATCAATCCGGCTGTTATCTGGTTGGCGGACAACCTGTATGGATACCTGCGAGACAGCTCAGCCAGCATAGAGGTGGTGCAGGGGGATGCACGCCTCAACCTGGAAAATGAACTACACCAGAATCGAATTCAGGATTTCGATGTTCTGGTCGTTGATGCGTTCAGTAGTGGCGCCATCCCGGTTCATCTCCTGACCAGGGAATGTTTTGCCGTCTACCGGGAGCACTTGAAGCATGACGGCCTGTTACTGATACATATCTCAAACAAATTTCTGGACCTTTTCCCGGCTGTTCTTGATCAGGGTAAAATGGCCGGCTTTTCGTCGATATTTCCTGTTTCTTCACCTCCCCAAGCGGAAATAGGCGTAATGGATGCTGACTGGGTTGTACTTGCCAGAGGAGATGAGTTCTTCACCACGGGAGCAGTTAAGTCCAAACTGTCAAAATACATAAGGAAAGATTCGGTGACTGTGCTCTGGACCGACGATTTTGCCAGTCTCTGGGAAGTATTGCTAAAATG
>JBGQLM010000124.1:0-12187 GCA_041500085.1 Geobacteraceae bacterium | reverse complement strand
TGAACTTGAGGGAGTAACAGAGCTCGGAAACCCGGTGCTCAACCTGAATCCTGGTGTTCACCTCCATGAAGAAGTAGCGGTCGCGGTCTACAATGCACTCGAACGTCGATGCCGAATCCAGACCAACTGCCACGCCGAATTTGGTAGAGTCTTCCTCCATCCTCTTGAGGACATTCAGATCGCTCTCAAGTGCCTTAACTTCGGACTTCTTTCCTGCCTTCTTCGCCTTTTCAATGGCAAGGGCAAGACTCTCTTGAGTCACGGAGATTTCAAGCAGCTTCTGCTCATGCATCTGGAGTGAGCAATCACGACCGCCGAGCGATACGCACCACTCACCATTACCGAGAAGCTGAATCTCGTTGTGCCTTGTCTGCTCGATGTTGAGCTCGACCAGAACGTTCTTGTTGTCGCCAATGCCGTTTGCTTTGACCTCGTTCAGTATCTCGCGAACAAGAGTCGGGGCATCTGCAGCAGCTTCGGCAATCTGCTTGTCGGTCGGGTTCTTCAGTGTGAGCAGAGAAGCGCCCAGTATCCTCTGACCCTTTCCGCCGCCGCCGCCGATCGCCTTCAGACGGATACGGCTTGCCGGATACTCCCTGAACATCGCGATAACTTCCGCCTGAACCTGAGCCGAGAGCTCTTCAATCGTGTAGAGATCGAGCCCCTTCTCGTAGGAAGCGTAAAGAATCTGATCTGCCAGATCCTCAAGGGATAGTTTTTTGTCATCAAGCACTTTTGTGCTGACTGCAATCCCGTGTTCCTTAACAAGCCCGAGAAGTTTCTCCCGTGTCCCGTGCTTTTTGACCAGAGTACGAGCAGTAACGTTGTTGATACCGGGGGTTACACTTACACCGACCTGCAGAGCGGTACGTTTTGCTTCGTCCTTCTTGCCAGCATCAGCCTGAGTCCGTGAATTAGGGCCTATGAATTTCAGCCCCGCCTTTTCGATCGAGGCTACGAACTCTTCATCTTCAGCCATGAAGCCGTAACCGGCAAAAACAGAGTCGTACCCGTTATCATGGGCTATCTGGATAATCTGGCCGATTCGCTCAACACGCTCTTCCTTGCTGGCGCCGGTATAGTCGGGCACACGATGGACACGGTTTGAATTGGTCAACTGGCGCAGCTCGGGAGCAAGCGCATTTGCATAAACGATCGAGTCTTTTTCGGAAAGCAGGATGCCGAAATGGGAAATTCCCATCTCATCAAAAACATCCATTGCCTCTTTCCTTATCGGACCGCGGCAGACGATAAGCGGCTTAAGGTCCTCGCAGGCAAAGGATCTGACCCATTCGGAGTCCGACTTTCCCAGTTTCCGGTCACGGTGAATCAGGGGGTTGTTCATGTAGAGGTCGTTCATTGGTCTCTATCTCCAATTCGTTTCGAATATTTAAGTTCGACCCCCCTTTACAAAAGGGGGGCAGGGGGGATTTGCCTTTAGCTGCGACTAAAATCCCCCTAAATCCCCCTTTCATAAAGGGGGACTGGAGCCTTCCTATACTTGAGGCGGCCTAGTGGAACTCCCTCTGCGGCCCACCCATTGGAGCCGCCTTGTAATGACGAAGGAGGAAGTTCATGTTCTCTCCAAGCACCTGACGAAGTTCGGTGGGCATGACAATGGCTGAAATCGAACCGAGCGAAAGACCCTCTTTCGGGTTCATGAGCTCTTTTTCGTAGCGCAGGTTGAGAGCAGCTTCCTGAATCTTCAGCCACTCGGCAGCCTCTCTCTCGGCATCCTTCCTGGCTGCTGATGCATCCATACCGCTAGCGATCCTTGTCTCTGCACCTTTCTTAACCATTTCTACAGCAGCAGAACGCATCTTGCGGACGTCGTCCTTGTAGACGAACTCCTTGCCTGCAGGACCCATTACGGCCAGACGTGTGGTCGGCAGCGCCAGCACCAGGTCTGCCCCGGTCGGGTAGTTGTTGTAGGATGCGTATGCTCCGCCGTAAGCGTTGCGAAGGATCAGCAGGATGCGCGGCGTACGGACGTCAACGATGGAGTCAAGCATCGAACGGCCTGCCTGAACGATACCGCGTGCTTCCTGCTCGCGACCCGGAAGGAAGCCGGTGGTGTCTTCCATGAAGATAATCGGAATATTGTAGATGTTGCAAAAGCGGACAAACCGGGCAATCTTGACGGCAGAGTCGCAGTCTATCTGACCTGAAGAAACGGCAGAGTTATTGGCAACAAAGCCGACTACGTTACCCCCCAGACGGCCGAATGCAGTGACAACCTCTTTGGCGCGCTCAGGTTGAAGCTCGAAATAATCGCCGTGGTCACAGATCTGCTGAATGATGATGGAAACGTCGAACGGCGTGTTGAAGCCGGTCGGCGAGTTGAATGCCTTCTTGAGCAGGGTGTTGATCTCCCAGGTCTTCCGGTCGATCGGATCGCTGGTCTCCTGAAACGGAGCGGCAACACTGTTGTTGTCAGGCAGGTAGGAGAGAAGACGGACCGCCGTGCGGAGCGCTGCAACCTCATCGGTCACGGTAAGGTCGGCAACGCCTGTTTTGCCGTGAACCTTCGGTCCACCGAGCTCTTCAGGAGTTACATCCTCGCCCAGAACCGATTTTACAACGCCCGGGCCGGTAAGTCCGAAGAAAGTATCATTCGGCTGGATGACAAAACTTCCCTGACGGGGAAGATAGCTTCCGCCGCCGGCATTGAAACCGAACATGCACATGATTGAGGGGACGACGCCGCTCATCTTGCGCAGCGCAGTGAACGCCTCGGCATAACCGTCAAGCCCGCCGACTCCCGCAGGCACAAATGCCCCGGCCGAGTCGTTCATGCCGATGACCGGGATCCCCTTGGCAGCTGCCATGTTAAAGAGTCTTGCCAGTTTGTTGCCGTTAGTGGCATCAATAGAGCCCGCACGAACAGTGAAATCGTGCCCGTAAACAGCGACATCACGACCACCGATATTCAGGATGGCAGTTACCAGCGAAGCGCCGTCAAGATTCTTGCCCCAGTTCTGGTAAAGAACATTCGGAGATTCCCCGGAAAGGACCGAAAGACGCTCCCAGACAGTCATCCGCTTTTTGAAGTGCTGCTTCTCGATCTGCTCGATCTTGACCGACTTGATCGGGCGCTGGATAAGGTCGTAACCCTCCTTCATCGCCTCCTCGTAGCCGCCGGTTGTCCGGGAAATCTCTCCCGGAATGGTGAACTCAACTTTCTCGGGTGGATCAAAAGGGTTATTCAGTGTTGGCTTGATAGCTGCTTTGGACATCTCTTCATCCTTCCATGAATTGGATTTGTTACTATTGCTAGTATGCAAAGCGATTAATCTGTCAGCGAGTTACCACGGCAAGGACCCGGACCTCTTCTCCATCCTTGGAGAGGAGGCGGTGGCGGAGAGATGAATCAAAGTAGACGCAATCCTCTTCTTCGAGGAGTATCCGCTCATCTTCCAGAAGAAGTTCGGCAACACCTTTCATCACGTAGAGGAACTCTTCGCCGTCATGACTGTAGGTGTTCTCTTCGGAGACCCTCTCGGTCACTGAAAGGAGAAAAGGCTCCATCTTCTTGTTCTGTTTCCGGAAAGAGAGGGATTCGTAGGAGTAACCCTGGCTTGTGCCGGCACGGGATATGACCCGGGGGATCAGTTTGCGTTCGTTTTTGCGGACAACTTCGTAGCGACGCTCTTCTTCCTCTTCGTTGAAGAAGATTCCGATCTTCACGTCAAAGAACTTGGCGATCTTGGAAAGAGTCGCTATCGGAGGCGAAACATTATTATTTTCTATCTGGGAAATGAGGGCCGGAGAAAAGCCTGTCTCCCTGGCAACGGACTGCAGGGTAAGCTTTTTGGCCAGACGGAGCTTCTTGATTTTCGAGCCGATATTGTATTCGGACATTGGTTGGCAGTCCCACCGTATACATTTAAAATAAAACCAGTTTTTATTGCGGCTAAAAATACTGATTTAGGGTGGTGCTGTCAATAGTTATTTAGTATACGGCATACGTCGCAAATTTTCGTGACACTGTAGGAGAGATGGGCGATTGGAGTGGAACGGTTCAGATTCGAAGCTACCGCATGCCACCAATAAGTGGCATGCGGCAGCTGGCTGATTACTGCAGAGAAACCGCAATGGTAGGAGCAAGCCCTGTCACAGCCGCAAGAAGCTGGTTGGCCGGTTCAAGGCCGCCCAGGATGGAAACCGGGAAGTCGCTCTCCTGCAGACTGTTCCCGGCCGGCAGGTTGCAAGTTACCGTTACGAATTCCCCGGTGCCGAAGCCTGTTGCTCCGGCAACAACGATCAGCTTGAGGGTTGCCTTTGCGCTTGCAGTCGCAGGCGTATATACTGGAGGCGCCATGCTCCCTCCTGTTGCTACTCCGGAAACAACCGCTACCGAAGGAGCGACAGTGCCGCTGCTGTCTGTCGCCACAGTAACCCCGGTTGGAAGGGTTACAATGACTCCGACTCCGTAGAGGGAAACACCGGCTGCCAAAGTCCCCTGCGTACCGATTTTTAGAACTGCTGTTGTCTTTGCAGTCGCTGCCGGTGCAGGTGTACTTCCACCTCCGCCGCCGCACGCAGCAAGGGTCAGGGATATTATCGCCAAGACGGATTTGATCGTTCTTGTCATTGTTCAGCTCGCCGTATCACGTCTATTTTGTTACAGCAGTCCGACCATCATCCTGAGAATCCCGATGACATCGTAGGTGTCGATTACATGATCCCCTTTCGGCCGGCCGCTCCCATCGAGAGGGGCCACGTCGAGCTGGGCATAATCGGTTGCGGTCGGAGTTATGTTGCCGACGGCAATGTTCAGGGCGCGCAGGGCATCGGAGACATCCGGCACGGTCTTTCCCTGGGCCGGGTTGACGATACCGGTTCTGAGGGGAACTGATGTGGCGACAGCACTCGCGGCAGCTGTGGCGGCAGCCCTCGCCGCTGCATCATTCGCCGCTGCATCATTCGCCGCAGCACTCGCGGCAGCTGTGGCAGCAGCACTTGCCGCTGCTTCACTTGCCGCAGATTGAGTACCGGCACCAGACGTTGAGGAACCGGCTGCGCTGGCAGTGTCTCCCCCCGTTGTTGGAGACGCAATTGCAGAGGTTTCGTTAGAAATGTTTGCGGAACAAACAGTGCTTGTCCCGCCGTTAGAGCCAAGACATATCCAGTGCCAGGGGCCGCTGCCAAAAACATTTGAGGCAGTGCCGGCAGAGCAGAGATTGACTGCAGGAGCGACAGTGAATGTACCACCACTGCTGGAGCCGCAAGAGCCGCTGACCTTCTGATTAAACAGAGCGGTCACGTTCTTCGCCGCATTCATGGTCACAGTACATGTTCCCGTGCCAGTGCAGTCGCCGGACCACCCGGCAAACATGCTGCCGCTGTCAGGGGTTGCAGTCAGGATTACGGATGTTCCGGAAACGAATGATGTGCTGAAGGTTGCTCCGAAAGTTGTGTCCGTGGGAGAGGAAGTGACCATGCCAGTTCCCGAACCTGATCTGGTTACGGACAAGGGATAAGTGACGGTAGCTTCGGGCAGGGTTTTGTAGACCCCTCCTCCGGTTCCTGCATACAAAATCTTTGGATCTGTCGGATCGAAGGCCAAGGAGAAGACGTCTGTCACCATCATGCCGGTATTCACTGGGCTCCAGTTTGCCCCGCCGTCGACCGATTTCATGACTCCTTCACTCCAGCATCCGGCATAAATGGTCTGGGGGCTTATTGGATCGATAGCAAGAGTCAATACATGGCTCCCATTAAATCCGGCGTTTAAAGTACTCCAACTTGATCCGCCGTCGATGGATTTCAAGACGCCTTGGGTTGCCGCAACATATAGCGTCAGGGAACTCGAAGGGTCGATTGCCAGAGCGCTAATGAACGTGCCCGTAAAGCCTATGCTGACATTGCTCCAGCTTGTCCCACCATCATCAGACTTGCGGATACCATCAGAAGCTACCGCATAAAGCACCTGATGATTTGATGGGTCTATTACCAGAGCAAGAACACGACCTGCCTGCCCGGAGGAGGAAAAACTCCAGTTCGCTCCGCCATCGACTGATTTCAAGACAGCACCGTATGTCCCAAAATAAAGTACCTGAGGATTAACAGGGTCAACTGCAAGAGAAATAATATCATCGTTTGGCAACCACTTGATGACAGAACTCCAGCTTGCACCACCATTAGCCGATTTGAAGATGCCATCATTAGTTAAGACGTAGAGCGTCTGCGGAGTGATCGGGTCCGTGACAAGAAATCGGATTATTTTGCTTGTAAGACCGGCATTGACCGCGCTCAAGCTTACCCCTCCGTCACCAGATTTTAAGACGCCGCCACCGAAAGTTCCTGCATAGAGTGTCTGGGGAGTGGAATGATCTATGGCAAGAGAAGTGACATAAGCGCTTGACTAACCAGCGTTTACAGCACTCCAGTCACCCCCTTCATCGACCGACCTGAAGACCCCCCCGGCGTCCCGACATAGACAGTCTGGGGGGTAGAGGGATCAACCGTCAGGGTCAGAATGCCTGTGTCTGTCAGGCCGGTATTGACAGCGCTCCAGCTCCCACCGCCATCTGTCGACTTGAAGACTCCGCCAGAAGTTCCGATATAGAGAGTTTGAGGATTCGAAGGGTTAACAGCAAGCGTAGTGACAGATGCGTTTGGCAGGGCGGTGTTAACAGCACTCCAGCTCCCTCCCCCATTGACCGATTTGAAGACGCCATCGATAGTTACAACGTAGAGTGTCTGTGGGGTAGAGGCGGTAACCGCGAGAGACCGGATGTTTGTGCTTGTAAGGCCGGTGTTGATTGGACTCCAACTCCCACCACTATTGACTGTTTTGTAAACGCCACTGGGTGTTTTGGCGTAAAGCGTCTGGGGGGTGGAGGGGTCACTAACAATTGAAAGCACATAGATTGGCAGGCCGGCGTTGGCAGAATTCCAGCTATTCCCGCCATCTGTCGACTTCATAAGTCCTAACCAAGAATTGGATGAGCTGGCATAGATGATCTGGGAGTTTACGGGATCAATGGCAAGGGACAATATCAAGTAGCCGCCTGAAACAGACTCAGTATTGATGACGCTCCAGCTTGTCCCACCATTGACAGACTTGAAGATGTAGCCAATTTGTGACCCTGCATAGAGTATCTGAGTATTGGTGGGATCGATGGCAAGTACGGTGATATAAGTGTTTGACAGGCCGGAGTTGACAGAACTCCAGCTTGTCCCGCCATTGACGGACTTGAATACCCCACCTGTTCCTCCGGCATAGATTGTCTGGGAATCATTTGGGTCAATTACGATAGATGTTATGTATCCGCCATCCGGCAAATTGCTTTTCTGCCAGATGGTTGCGGACGGTTGAGCCGGATCGCTGCCGTTGGTAGTGTAATATATGGCTGCAGGTCCATTGGCAGAAAGAGTTACATTTTGGCTAGCAGCATCAGCCGGTGTTGCGGCTGTTGCCGGCAAAGAGGCAAGCAAAAGAAGTAAAACAACGGCTGCAATCCTGCCGAATGGCGGTTTTGCCTTTTCAGCGGTTCTTTCCAGTGCGGATAAACAATGCATATCATATCCCTCCCTGGAGATATCTAAACTCAATAATTCAATTGCCGGCCGTAAGAATAATGCCAAACTAATGAATATTGCAATAAGTGAACCTAGCCTGCCTTAATCTTATTTGCTCCGCTATCTACGCACATACCATAAATGCAGCTTGTTGGCACTCAGCACAAACAAAAAACGCCGCCTCCGGTACATTCGGAGGCGGCGTATAAGCAATATCGGAGCAGCCTAGCGCTTCTGGAGAAGCTTTCTGGCCAGCACTTCCAGGGTGTGAATCACCTTGACGCTGCTGCCGTGCTGCTTAAGGCCGTCGGAAAGCTGCATCATGCAACCGGGGCAGCCGGTCGCGACCGCTTCGGCGCCGGTCCTGATGATCGCGGCACTCTTGGTGGCATTGATCTTCATCGATGCATCGTAGTGGTAGACGTTGAACGTGCCGCCGAGACCGCAGCAGAGATCCGCACCCTCCATTTCCGTCAGCTCCACTCCCGGTGTGGCGCGGAGCAGCTCGCGGGGCTGGCTGATGATCCCCCGTGTCTTTAGATGGCAGGGGTCATGGTAGGTGATCTTCACATCGCGCCCTGCCCCGGTCTCTTCCGGATTCAGCCCCAGCTTGTGCAGCAGCTGGGAAGCATCGACCGTCTTGTCCGCAATGGCCTTGAGCCGTGCAGCAAGGTCGGGATGACGCCTACCGACCAGATTCGGGTAGAACTTGTGGAGCGCGCCGCCGCAGGTGGCACAGGCGCTCATGATGTAGTCCGCTTCATACCTCTCGAGCTCGACAAGATTTTTCTCCGCCAGGTCGCGAACCGTATCCAGGTCTCCGCCTGACATACCGGGGAGGCCGCAGCACTGCTGCCCTTTCGGGATTATGACCGTACAGCCGAGATGCCTGAAGAGCGCGAGGGCCGCCTCGCCGATCTGCGGATAGCAGAAGTTGGTCATGCAGCCGACGAAGAAGACGATCCGGGGTTTTCCCGGCTCTCCCTGAATTACCTCGGGGTGCCGGTCGAGGAAGGGCTTTTTTGCCAGGGGCGGGATATGGCGTTTGCCGCCCACAAAAGGAAGCGGAAAGCGGAGACGCAGCCCGGATGTCTCGGGAACCTTGCGGAAAAAAAGCGGGCCGAGGATCCGGCCTGCAGCAGCCCCGAACTTCATCAGGCTCCGGTTCTGGATAACCTTGCCTACTGCGGCATGGAAAGTCGTCAGTCCTCGCTGCTTGGCAAGCGCCTCACGGGCGACCATGACGATCTCATCGGTCGGGACGACGTTGGGACATTTGTCGACACAGTTGCCGCACAACAGACACTTTGACAGCGCAGAATAGGTTGCGTCATCGAGTTCGATATCGCCCTTCAGCAGGTGCTGGCAAAGGGCGATCTTGCCCCGTGCCGCAGCTGGCTCCTTGCCGAAAACGGAGAATGCCGGACAGTGGGCACGGCAGGCACCGCACTTGACACATTTTTTGAGTTCCTGCTCGACACGCTTGAGCGCTTCCGTATGTTGGTTTTTATTTTCCACTAAAGTTAACCTCTTCCAGGGTCGTCGATTTTGCGCAAGGTCAAGGCGGCGAAGGAAACCCGCGGAGGCGTAGCACCGCTACGCTGCACAAGGCGGTTCCGCACGCCAACGCCGAGATTGCGTAAAAGCGGCGGCCCTTACACCGGAAACATTTTGCCGGGGTTTAGTATATTGTTGGGGTCAAGCGCATGCTTGATCGCCTTCATCGCCGCCACCTGCGCCGGTTTGAGTTCGAGATGAATGAACGGCTGTTTTGCAAGACCGACCCCATGCTCACCCGACATCGTCCCGTTCAGATCCAGAGCGGCCTGAAACACCTCCGCAATCGCTTCATGCGCCTTTTCCTCCATGCCGGGCACGGACTTGTCGATCATCACATTGACATGGATATTGCCGTCCCCCGCATGGCCGAAATTGACGATCGGAATATCGTACTTCTGCTGGATCTTTTCTATGGTCCTGATGACCTCCGGAACCTTGCTTCGGGGCACGACGATATCCTCATTGAACTTGTCCGGGTTTACATCACGCAGGGATGGAGAGACGAGACGGCGCACTTTCCAGAGCGCCTCCGATTCTGCCGCGTCCTTGGCGACCTTGCACTCCACCAGTCCGAGCGGGGCGATCAGCTCCTGGATCCGGGCCGCCTGCCGTTCGATCAGTTCCTTGTCGCCGTCGACCTCAATCAGCAGAACCGCCCGTCCGCTTGCCGGGATCCCGAGACTGAAGCGTTTTTCAACACACTGCAGAGTCGCATAATCCATGAATTCAAGCGTGGTCGGGATGATCTTGTTGCCGATGATCGTCGAGACGGCTTTGGCAGCACCGTCGATAGAATCGAATATCGTCAGCATCGTCTTCTTTGCTTCGGGAAGCGGCAACAGCTTGAAGATAACCTTGGTGATGACTCCGAGAGTCCCCTCGGAACCGCACAACAGCCTGGTCATGTCATAGCCGACAACACCCTTGTAGGTCTCCCCGCCGGTGCGGATGATCTCGCCGGTCGGCAGCACCACCTCCAGCCCCATGACAAAGTCCCTGGTGACGCCATACTTGACGCAGCGCGGGCCGCCGGCATTTTCCGCCACATTCCCCCCCAAGGTCGAGAACTTGAGTGACGCCGGATCAGGAGGATAGAACAGCCCGAGTTTTTCAACGGCAATCTGTAACTGCTCGGTTACGACTCCCGGTTCAACCTCGGCAATAAGATTTTCGGTGTCGATTCTGAGAATTTTGTCGAGCCGCGTCATAACGAGCACTACACCGCCCCCTTTGGGGAGAGCACCACCGGTAAAACCGCTCCCGGCACCGCGCGGGAAAACCGGAAACTTTTCCGCATTCGCCAGCCTGAGGACTGCCGAGACCTCTTCAGGGGAGCCGGGATGAACGACCGCATAGGGAAGGAATTCCATCTGGGTCGCATCGTAGCCGTAGCAGATCAGATCCTGACGGTCGGTCGCGACCTGATCTGGGCCGACTATTTCTTTCAATTTTTCAATAATCTGCTTGGCAAGCATTCATATTCCCTTGTAGGGGCGACGCATGCGTCGCCCGCAATATTGCGTATTCAAATCCTGGGCGAGGCATGCCTCGCCCCTACAAAAGCACCGGCAATACGGTTCCACCTTCCGGCATCACATACGCCATAAAATCGTCCGGCAGCATATCTTCCGCAATCTTAAGCGCTTGGTCAAGGTTTTCTGCCGGCGTCATCTGCATTGTAATGACCTCTTCAGGTGGTAGCGAGGAGACCAGAACGATACGGAAACGAAGCGATTTCTGCAACAGGGAGTATGCGGTCTGCCCGTTTATTTCGTAATGGCTCCGAAGTCTTGCTTCGAATGGTGCAAGCTCCCGGAAACGGAACCAGTCAAAAAAGGTGGCGTTACCGTAGCCGTCGCGGCATTCGGCAAGGAGGATCATGACCCCGCCTTTCTTGAGCGCCTGAGCGGCGTACTCCATCGCCTTGTGCGACTGTATCACGTTTATGTCTTTAGGGAAACCGCCGCACGAGACGACCACCAGATCGGCAAGTTCCTGAAGCGGAAAGGCAAAATTATCCGCATAGAAATTGCACCCCTCCCGGTGAGCAGTTCTCCAGTCCCCCGCAAACGCCGCAATTATCCTTTTCTGAGGAGAGAGCACCGTATTCAGGATGAAGTCGGGCTGCACCATGGCGCAGGCTTCATCCATTGCACCATGCACCGGATTGTTTTCAAGATTACCGGTAATCGCAGAGCTGTTCTTGCCGTTCCCTTCACCCGGATTAAGCACGTTGAAGTGGCTTGCCATGCAGGCGGCGCGGCTCGCTACCCCGGGAAGGAGGCTTTTTCGTCCCCCGCCGAACCCGGCAAAGTAGTGAAACCCTATTGTGCCGGTCAAAATGAGATGGTCGGCTTCGGCGACTGTGCGGTTGATAGCCACTTCCATGCCGCTGGTTGTAACTCCGACTGTAACGAGCTTGCCGGGATCATCGCATTCGTGGTCAACTACCCGGACCCTGCCGTAAAGCGAGCCGGCAATCTTTCGATGCTCCGCTTCACTCTGCTTCCGGTGGATTCCGAGAGCTATTACAATCGTGATGCTGTCATCGGCTATACCTGCTGAGTTGAGCCGTTCCACCAGCATCGGCAGATAAATCTCGCTGCCGGTATAGCGGGTGATGTCGGAAGTGATAACTACCACCTTTCCGGAGGGCCGCATCGCAGAAATCTGCGTTTTGCAGCCATCCAGCGCAGCAGCTGTAATCTCCCCGGGGGAAAGATCCACGACCTTGGGATTAGCCTGGATGACATTCAGAAGATTCTTTTCCGGAAGTGTGCAAGTGAACGATGTTTCGCCGTATTTCAGTTCCATGTCCATATCATGATCTCAACTGCCACCAAAAAGCAAGGGGGGCAAAAAGCCCCCCAAGCGTACTCCAACAGAAACGTGATTTTTGTCCGCAAGCAAGGCTGTCAAGCCGAACAGCGGAGGCGTAGTACCCACAGGGCATAAACAGCGCTACGCCGCACAATGTGAGGCGAAGACTTACACAGCTCCCGGGCAAAAGGCGCGTTTCTACTCTACCCCTCGGCTCTCCAGTGTCCATGGAGGTTGCAATGCTCGCGGGCTACAATCTTGTCAGACTTCACACAAAACG
>JBGQLM010000123.1:0-12360 GCA_041500085.1 Geobacteraceae bacterium | reverse complement strand
ACCGGGGTACGGCACCAGCAGTGACGGATGCATGCTGACCCCCAGCCGGTCCGCAGTTTCCACCGCACGACCGAAATCATCCAGCGTATCGTCACGACCGCCGAGCATATAGAACAACGATACATCGATACCATGGTCCTTGATCTTGCGCACCGCCGCCTCGCGGTCGATGCCGATCTTGCCGTTGGCCCGGTACGCCGCCAGCCCTTCGTCAGACATGGCATCCCATCCGACCCAAAGCGTGATCAGCCCCGCTTCGCGAGCCGCGTTCAACAGCCGGTCCCCGACTGGCGACATGATCGGCCCGAGACTGCCGAACCCCATCCATTTCTTGCGGCCGCCCCGCAAGGCCGAGAACAGGTCTATGGCCCGGTCAACCTTGCCGGTCCAGATATTCTCGTCCCCGTTCATGTACATTTTTTCAGGGATGGCCGCCACGTCGCGGACCACGTCGTCGATGGGACGAAAGCGCACCGTACCGCCGAAAAACGGCTTCACCGAGCAAAAGGTACAGTCATATGGACAACCACGCGATGTATTCACACCCCGAAAACGGTATTTACCTTTCAGCATTCCATAGAGAGGGGTCGGGAGGTTGTCCAGCGGCAGCCGCTCTCCATGGTAAAACGGCTTGAGCGAACCGGCGCGGAAATCCCGCAACACCTGGGGCCAGACCGACTCTGCCTCTCCTACAACGACGGCGTCGCCATGCTGCCTTGCCTCCTCCGGAAGTGCCGAAGCATGCATCCCGCCAAAAACTACCCGCACGCCCCTCGACCGCAATTTTGCGGCAATCCGGTATCCGGAGACGGAAGTAGGGGTCAGGATGCTGATAGCCGCCAGGTCGCATTCCAGACTATCGAAAACGTTCAGCGTGGCGCTGCCGTCCACCAGCTCGATCTCCAGGTCGGGATCGGCCTGGAGAGTCAGCGCCGCCAGATACTCAAGGATAGGGGGGGCAACAGGAGTCCAGCCAAACGGCATTGGCGGTTTAATTATGCAGATTTTCAATCAGAAACCTCTATTTATGCTCGATGCGGAAACCGGTATGGAAGTTTTCCTTGACAAAGGGAATGCCCCAGTAGCTGACAATCATGATTCCGAGCGCGGCAAGGGCATAGATGGCCAGGCGGCGGTTGCGCCACCCCATGGTTATGCGCAGGTGCAGATAGATCCCGTACACCAGCCAGGTGATCAACGCCCAGACCTCCACCGGATCCCAGCTCCAATAGTCCCCCTTCACCTGATTAGACCAGAGAGCGCCGGAAACAAGCATCAGCCCCAGCATGATAAAGCCGCCGCTGATAAATCGATAGCCGAGGGTGTCAAGGGTTTCAAGATCGGGTATTTTTTCATAAATCCCGCCCGAATTACGCTCCTTCAGAAGAAACAGCAATCCAAAGGCGGCTGCCGTCAGCACCCCGCTGAAGCCGGTGGAAGCTCCGACGATATGCACCCAGAGCCACTTGCTCTGCAATGAAGGGGCCAAAGTCCCGCTAATATCCTTGATCAGGGTGCCGGCCCAACCAAGGAGGATGAAACAGACCGGCATCACCAGCACCCCGGCGCCCTTCAGCCGGTTCGATGTCAACTGCATGACCAGAAAGAAAAATACTGCGATCAGCACCCCGGAGGTCAGCGACTCTGAAATATCGATAAAGGGTAGCACCCCGCCTGCAGTCCAGCGGATCGCCACCGTGGCCACATGGCAGATCAGGCCGATTGCGGAAAGAGCCAGCCCGAAGTTGAAAAATGATTCCTTTCGAGCCATAAGGCCGATGATGTAGGCAAACGCACTAATCCCGTAACAGCCGACTGCGACCCAGAAAAAAATGATTTCAGGTTTCATCTTATCCCCCAAATTGGAAAGTTGACCATCACTTACAAAACATCAGCCGGATTATTAATGTTAGTCTGGTAATATTTTTGCTACTTTCCACCATAATTCCTGACCACTTCTCACACCGTATCCAACATATTTTCCGTCCGGCGAAAATTTAAAATCCCATACCGCATCATAAGGAGAAAGCTCCTGCAGAATTTGCCCCGACTTGTTCGCCACAACCAAAAATCTCTGCCCTGCTGCGCGGGCACGGAACACTACATGGGTATTATCAGGAGCAAAACGCGGACCAACGATCTTATCATATTTTTTAGATTCATGACCATCTATAACCAAATACGACATTTTACTGCAATCAGATGTTTGGGAAAATATAAGGGGGCACGGCCCTGCAACAAATAAAGAATGATTGGAATCACTGCTAAACGTCATATCATTGATGCTTTCGCGCCTGTCACCAATAACTTTTCCATCAAAAGAAACAATAATAGAGTCTTTAACGACCCCTGTATACAGTGCGTTACCTTTATCTGAAACTGATATATCAAACAACATTGAAAAATTATTGCATGGCCATTCATGCTCCGCATTGACCAGATAATATTTCCCCATGCGTTGGGCAAAGAACGCTACATCTCCGCCATTATTTGACAAGGCAAATTTAACAACTTTTTCATACCAGCTTCCTTCTTTTTCAATACATCCAGGCTGCCTGAAATCAAACAGCACAACTGTTTGTTTTCCATCTTTGACAACCCGGTATGCCAGATGTGAACCCGACAAATTATTGCCGGCGTCGGAAATATCATCATATTCACTGCCTCTTACATAATCCTTGAAACTGCTGCTGCATGTACACAAGTTAAGCTTTTTTGTTCTGCTGTTCTGTTCTATAAATGCAAGCCTTTTACCGTCAGGACTTACAGACAATGACGGATTTGGAGAATCGAATGTCTGACTCACCGTATCACCAGATACAACTAACCACTTGTCGTCGCGTTTAGCGGCATAAACAAGTCGAGCATCAGAAGTAATTAACGGTTTTTCGATACTGTCATAAAACTCGCCTTCTTTGCCATTTAAAACGACACATTCCTTACCGGCCCTTCTGGCAACAAAAGCATACCGTTTCGAGTTGGCATGAAAAACCGGAGCACGTACATCCTCATACATAGGACTCAAAGCCGAATTAATACTCATAAACATTTTTCCATCTTTTTTAAGTACAACTGCTGCTTGAAAACCATCGTTACTGAACGTCACCTCTCCCGCCTCATAACCTTTAGGAAGAGTCATTAAAAGTGTCGGCAGCTTATTAAAACCAGCGGTAGCGGATGTATCCGACGTCTTTTCACAGGATGAGATAGCTGCCAGACACAGGATAATTATCATTAGAACGCATTTCATCATTTACCTCGGGAAGTAACTGATCGATTCAAATTCTTGTAGCCTGTTAGGAAACAAGTTATAGGTATGTCATGTTACGGAGAACCATGGCAGGGAGGGGGCTGATGCAGAGTCGCATCTAAAAGGCCATCTTCTTGTTTGCATAGATCCTGTCCAATACCTGTTTTGCCTTACTGTCTTCCATGGGATCGGCATATATTTTGCCATCCGTTTTAGCTTCAACCTTTGACACCATTACAACGCTAAGAGACCCGTTTTCGTAAATCACAAACTTGATCTGCACACCCCGGGCAGCAACCCCCTCCTTGATGGAGTCAAGATCAAGAGTTGAGGCGTCAAGCCAACCGGTAACATCAATATAAAAGGTTCCCTTTGAGTTGCGAGATTCACTCCATTCTTTTTTAGTAAAAAAGTGATACCCTTCTATGGCTTTACCAATTGGTGCAGATTCGTAACCCGTAAGCACCTGTTTTTTTACAACAGCTACCATTCCAACCTCTCCAGCTCCTTGCTTGGAGGGTGTGCCATGCACCAAAGAGGTTTTTGGAACCTGTTGTTGCACCTTATTTTCGGCATGCTGGGAACATCCTCCCGACCAGATTGATAAAATTATCATCATTGCAATACTTGTAAAACGCATTATTCTATGCTCCTCATGATTTAAGTTATCTTTTTTATGCCAATATCTTTTCATTCTGTCAATTGTTTCAGTCATAAGCTTTAACCTGTGAGCAAACTTCTCAAGCTCGAGTTATTCATGCTCACCTCGGTTTTCCCCGACGGAAATTTGCTTGTTCCATCTAACGTGCCGTTAACCCAAAATATGGGTTTTAATTTGAAGAGCTATGCATTATTACAATCTGGTGTCCGGACATTTTTCTTGTACCGCACCCTTCGCATTTGGTACTGTTATTTACAAATCATAATTGTACTGAAGTTGTCGAGGATATTGAATGTACAAGGAAAATTCCCGGGATTTTTTTTTCGGCCTGATTGTAGCAACTATTGCCTTTCTCGTCTACGCCAACTCCCTCCGCAATGGCTTCACATTGGATGATGAAAGCGTCATCCTCAACAACCCGGCACTTAAGGGAACCGTTCTCTCACTCTTCAGCAGCATCGACACGACCGACAAGACGCTGCTGCTCCCGTATTATCGGCCCTTTACCTATCTAACCTTCATGTTCGAGGCGTGGCTGCACGGTCTCAATCCTTTTTTTGTCCGGCTGTTCAATGTATTGCTGCATTCCGCCAACAGCTTTCTGGTCTATCGTCTTGCCCGCCTGCTGTTCAAAGACAATATTCCCACCGCCCTGATTGCCGCTCTTCTTTTTGCCGTCCATCCGCTCCAGAGTGAGGGGGTTGATTTTAACGCCGGCGGCCGTAACACCATGCTGGCCTGTTTCTTCTGCCTTGCAACGTACCTGATCCACAGCAGAAGTATCGTCGAGGAGCGATACTTGTATGCGCTTTCAGGCCCACTGCTGTTCCTGTTGGGACTTTTTTCCAAAGAAACCACCCTGATGATACTGCCGTTCATCATAGCGCTTGAACTTAATAAGCTTCGGCGGCATGATTCATCCAGCCACTCTCTGGTCGCCCTGCGCCTGTTGCCCTATTTGGGGGCTGCAACTCTTTATGTCATTATGCGCTGGATGACCTTGTCGAAGCTCGGTATTCAGACCAGTATAGTCCCCGGTTTCGGTTCCAGCTTACTGAAAGCTATTTACGTCACTGACAGCCTGAGTACGCGAATTATTAACAATATCTATATAATCCCCCGTTATCTCCTTACGGTGATCAAGCCGACGGCCCTTGCCTCACGCTATGTCATTCCAGATGATCTGAACCTCCTGGCGCTGCCTCTCTTTGGCGCTTGGCTCTGCATACTGACCGGCCTGGGATGGCTGCTCACCCGTGGCCGCAGTCATGCCTCTCTTTTCGGTGTCTCGTGGCTTGTGCTGCTCTGGCTGCCTGTCAGCGGCATCGTCATTATTCCGGGAGCCCCCCTGGCCGATCGTTTTTTATATATACCGGCAATCGGTCTCTGGATTGTGCTTTCCGACCAACTCACTCGAATGATTCAATTATCAAAACCAGAAGTCCAAAAGTACTGTTTTGCCGCTATTGCCGTACTGTTACTTGCTCTGGCAGGATTGACGGTCAGACGCAATATGGATTGGAAGGATAACCTGACTCTCTATACCCGTTTTGTCGCGCAATACCCTGATAACATTCACGCCCGGGCCGGACTTGGCAAGGTTTATTACTGGGAAGCCCGGCATAAGAACCCGGCAATGGCTGAACAGGAGTTTGAAAAAGTCGTCAGCCTTGAGCCCAATTTTCCCATGATTTATACCTATTTGGGGAACATCAAGCTGAACAAGGACGATTTGAACGGTGCATTGCAAAGTTACAGCAAAGCAATTGGTGTGTATCCGATTGACAAGGAAGCCCATCTCAACCGTGCCATAACCCTGGAAAAACTTGGCAGGCCTAAAGAAGCGCTTACCGACTACATATTTTTTCTGACTTCGCCCGGCAGTTCCGACAACGTTCCGGGAGGGCGGGAACATGCGGAAATGCGACTGCGTGAGCTTTCAAAATAAACCAAAAACCGGTAGGAACTCATTTAATAAATGACTCATAGAACATGGCAGGATATTTTTTTACTGAAAGAGCCATGCTGTTCTGAATGGCGCACTCCCAAGTGCAGTTGCATTCCCTCCGGTTTATTGATTTTACCAGTTCCATGACTTCAGGCTTTTCCAGGACGGCCCGCAGGTCATATCCCGATTCCCTAAGATTTCCCAGCTTTCCGGGAAGCATTTCGCAGGCAAAGACATCGCCGAACGAATCCACCACGATCTGCTTTCTGACGGCATGACATTCATAGGTTCTTCGGGGAGCTTCAGCCGTTTTGATGACTTCCCGCCTCGTGAAGATCGGCAGGATGGTCAGAATCCTCTGCAGGGGATGGCGTTTTTCTCCCTTGTTGCGAAAATAACCTTCCTCGAACAGCCTGACAGCCTCGGCGTACTTTGCCATGTCAACCCGGCCGACATCGGGATTACGGGCATTTCCCCGTATCAAGGTCAGGCCGTACATATCGAGCCGAAAATGGTTCGTGACGTAAGAGTGAATTTCCCTGATACTGTCCTGGTTAAATTTGCAAAAGGTGGTATTGGCCAGGATTTCCAGCCGCTGATATCTCTCCCGCAGTTGATTCAGAAGTCCGTAGGTTTGGATAACCTTGTCGAAGTTTCCAGCCACTCCGCGGATAAAATCATGCACGGCCCCAATTCCGTCTATGGACATGCTGACACGGACCACCGATCCGGGGCATTTTTTCAGTATGGCTTCCGTCCGGTCGACAATTGGCTGTGGGGTAAGACAGTTGGTGGGAATGCTGAAAATACGAGTATGGTTGTTGTCATAAAATATCTTGCAGATATCCGCAATATCAGCTCTCAGGAACGGCTCCCCACCCCCGAGAGTGACATAATTCAGTCGACCGGTATTCCGGGCGATCTTCCCTATCTCATCCAGGGAAAGCTCCTCATCCGCCCGGTGAGCAGTGTTGTAATTCCAGTTGAAGCAGGTCTTGCAGCGAGAATTACACTGGGATGTCACATAGAAGATCATATAGGTGGGGTCGCCGGCAACAAACATCCTGGCGAGGTCAAGGTATTTCTTCGCTATATCAGACAGGTGAACGGCCGGCATAAACCAGGAGGCTACTCCTCCCAACCCGATCGCCATGGAAAAGACGAACTCAAAAAAGACAGCCTCGACAAAATACCACGCACCCTTCTTCCTGGTGCAGAATAAAAAAAGATCAAGGTTTATGACCATAAACAGGGTACTTGAAATAAAGTAGCCGATAATGAAAGAAAGATTGATGAACGTTAGAAACAGGAATAAGGCGCTACATAAAACCATCCCCACGGAGAGCATCCCCTTTTTATCCGCATGGGCTCCGGTCAGTTTTTTTCTCTCCCTCAGGAGCCTTGCTAGCAGATACGCCCTTTTCAGGTATTTTTTCAAGATGCCGAAAAGGGGGGGGAAATGGTGGCCGATGACGATCCCTTTATGAATAAGCACCTTGTTCGACGGCAGGCGGAGGCCAAATTCTATGTCCTCTATGTCCGCGCCTGTGTACTTCTCGTTGAAGCCACCGGCTTCAATGAAAGCGTCTTTCCGGATCGCCCCCATCTGAGTAGTGAAATAGTCATTGATCGGGTCGGCGCTGACCAGGGTAAAGTGGTTCCGAAGAGAATTGTAGTTGGAGGCCCTCCCCTGCCTCAGGGAAACAACTTCCGGCACCGCAATTACCGCGACAATCTCCGGATATTCCCGGAATGCTTCACTGAACATCCGGAGAGAGTCTGCTTTCACCTCGGTATCGGAATCGAGAAAGAGGATATGATCAGACTTTGCTTCGGCTACTCCGATATTTCTCGCCTTCGCCGGTCCGCTATTGCTTTCGGTGGAATAAATTCGACAGGGATATTGGCCGGCAACGGCCCGGGAATTGTCGGTGGAGCAATCATCAACTATTATCACTTCAAAATTGGCCCAATTTGACCGGAATATTGAATCGAGACAAATACGGATTTCGGATTCCGCATTATACAACGGAATGACAACAGAAAGAAGGGGGGTCCGTGAAGTCATTTTACGGTTTTATTTAGCTTACTCTTTGCGGCAACTGCAAGAGCCAGGTTGTTAATAGCATCGAGATCATTTGGGGTTATCCGCAGTGTCTCCTGGTATTCATAAATTGCTGCATCCAGATTCCCTTTACCGGCAAGAGCAAACCCCAGATTGTAGTGCGAATAGGCATAGTTGGGGTTTAGCCTGAGTGCTGCCTTATATTCCTCAATCGCAGTATCGATGTTGCCTTTGGCGGCAAGAGCAAGTCCCATATTGTTATGTGCTTCCACAATATTCGGATCCAGCGTAAGAGCTTGCGTATATTTTTTTATTGCCTTATCCAAATCCCCCTTTTGAAAATAAATGAATCCCAAGCTGTTATGTACACCGGCGTTATTGGGATCCATGGCAAGAACCGCCTCCTGTTCCTTGATCGCCTCATCCAGATAGCCTCTTTTTTCAAGAGCAAAGGCCAGGTTTTTATGCGCCACAGGGAAAGCATAGAATAGCTTTAGTGACTCCTTATACTCCACGATTGCGGCGTCCGTATATCCTTTAAGGGCAAGCTCATTTCCAAGTAAAAAATGTGTGCGGTGGTTGTCGGAGGGGGAGCGAGTAACGTCGACAGCATGTTGAAACAGCGAGATGCCGTCCCGCCAATAACCAAGCTGGCGCCACGTTGCCAGGGCCGAGGCGGTTATTGCCAGGCAAAAGAGCAGTGCGAGTACTTCTTGCCGGAATTTCAGCCTGTTAAAAAGTGAAGGCACTCCATATCCAGCCATGATGGAGAGTCCTATACCGGGGATATGGGTGAAGCGATCCGCCATTGGCTGGCTGCCCGCCTGGGTTAGGCCGATAACCGGCACAAGAGTGATCAGGAACCAGAACCATCCCACCGCGACACAGGGGTATCGGCTTCCGGCCCATATAGCTGTTGCTGTAATGAATAGCAGGATCAGAAGTGAACCGATAACTTGCCAGAGCGGAATATATAAAGGGAAAGAGTATAAAATGGCGAGATCGGAGGGCCAGACTGTTTTGCCGATATATTTTACATACGCTATCAGGGCATTTTCACAGCGCAACCAAAAAGATATTTCATTAAAACCAGGCATGCCACCAAGTTTATTCTGGCCATATATGGTAACAATGCCTGACAAGAGCGAGCAGACAAAAAACAAGGTTTTTTCTTTCGCAAGGGTTATCAACCTAGCCAAGAGTTGATGTTGTCGAGGTTTCTCTTTATCGAGCCGGTATCTGTCGAGAGGCCAGAAATCCATCAGGAGCATGACTATCGGAAGCATTACCAGCATCGGTTTGGACATCAGGCCAAGCACGAAAAAAAAGAGCGTGAGGATATACAGCGAAGGCTTCAACTTTGCCACGTATTCGGAATAACAGTAAAGTGTGAGAAACCAGAACAACGCGCCAAGGACATCCTTACGCTCCGCCACCCAGGCGACAGATTCGACATGCAAAGGGTGAAGCGCGAACAATGCGGCAACGAACAGGCTTTGCCACAACGCGCCGGTCAGACGGAGAAGAAGAAGGAAGAGGAGCAGTGCGGAAGCCGTATGCAAAACAACGTTGGTGAGATGGTGACCGCGAGGGTTCATTCCGTAAATCTGGACGTCCGCCATATGCGAGAGAAAGGTGACCGGTTGCCAATAGATACAATCCACTGTCGTAAAAGCCCAAATAATATTTTTGCCGGAAATGCCGCCGGCGACATGGGGGTTTGCCGTAACGTAGGCATCATCGTCAAAATGTATGAACTCATGCCCCCCCACCTGCCAGTATACGACCAGGGTAATAATAGCCAGCAGCATGCAAATTACGACGATATTTCGCACCCTGTTACTCTTGTTCAATGGTGTTAACTCCTAGTCGTATTGTGTTTCAAAATATTACCTGAATCGTTCTAATTCGTCGCAAATCTCCAAATCTGTCATTCCCGAAGCGTTTCTGATCGGGAATCTGGTTGTAACTGCCTGAAAACCGGATCCCCGATAAAGGCATTCGGGGATGACAATCTATTAAGCGAAAGTGAGAACGAATCAGGAAATACTATCGGGACGGCATTATCATCGGAATAGATTATATTTAATGATGCATCTGATTGCAGAGAAGCCGTCCCTCCACCCTATCTTCTTCCCCTCGTTATAAGTCCTGCCCGAATAAGAAATACCTATTTCATAAATTCTCACGTTTAATTTGGCAATTTTGGCGGTAATCTCGGGCTCAAAACCGAAATGATTCTCCTTGATGACTATCTGTTCAAGGACTTCCCGCCGAAATACCTTGTAACCCGTCTCCATGTCGGTAAGATTCAGATTGGTCAGGATGTTTGACAAGAGTGTCAAGAACTTGTTTCCCATCATGTGCCAAAAGTAAAGGACTCTGTGGTAATCGCCGGTGACAAATCGGGAGCCATATACCACGTCGGCTTTGCCGTCCAATATCGGTTGAATCAATTTCGGATACTGCTTAGGGTCATACTCCAGATCAGCATCCTGAATAATTACGATATCACCGGTCACATGTTTAAAACCGGTTCTTAGCGCCGCCCCTTTGCCCATGTTAAAATCATGCATCAAGACCTTGGTGGTTTCATCCGCAAGACCAGCAATTATCTCTCGCGTTCCATCAGTGGAAAAGTCATCCACCAGAATGATTTCGTTGACAATATCCACCTCATTAACAAGATGGTATATCTCCATTATCGTGTCCTTTTCGTTGTATATCGGTATTACAACAGACACTTTCATTAAAAATCACCTTCCCCATAAAGCGCATCCAGGCTTGGCTTGATAATATCAAAGACCATTTCCGGAGTAATCACCTGGAGGCAGACGTTGTCATTGCAGGCGCTCTTTCTGTGGTTTGCGGCCGATACGCAGGGCGAGCAGGCCAATTCTGCGTATATCGGAGTCATCGTTCCAAGCGGACCGTACAATGCCGGCGTCTCGGGTCCAAACAGCACAAACGCAGGCATGGAGGTCACCGAAGCGAAATGCGCGGGTCCCGAGTCGTTGGACACCATGAACTCGCTGACCGCATAAAGCGCCGGAAGTTCCGCAATAACCGTCTTTCCCGCAAAATTCACACATCGGTCGCTCTTCAATGTTCGTACGATGCTATCGTTCCAGGAGTATTCATAATCTACTCCTGGCAGAAGAATAATGACGCGAGGGTGCTCTCCAAGGATCAATTCGGCAAGAGCGATGAAATACTCTTTGGGCCATCGCCGTAGCGGCACAAGGTCGGATGCGTTTGTATTGAAAAGAACTACCTTGTGATGCTGTTCATCAAACCGGGGAAAAACCTTTGTGACTTTGCCAAGCATCGATATCTTCGCCTGCTCGCTCACGGTTATTTTTCGAAGCTTAATCTCTGAATCGGCAATTACTGTTTTCGAGTAAGGGACCTCTTTTTTTTCGGAAAGCAGTGCATTCACAAGAGCGATAAAATTTTTTGACATATGCTGATGAGAATTGTAGGCGACTTTATGGGTGAGAAAACCCCCTCGATACAAACCTTCGTTGTAAAACGCATGAAAACCCACCGTGCGGACCGCTCCGGAAAAGCCGGTAAGAAGAGCGGTAAAACGGGAAAACAGCTCAAGATCGATGACAGTATCGATATGCATCTCTCGCGTCCAGAAAAAAAACCGCGATGCATCCCGGACCAGAGCGACTATTCCTGAGTCACGAATTTTGAAAATATTTTTGCGTGGGATAGTGCCCAAGAGTTCTAAAACTGGACTATTTTTCTCAAAACTTGCAAAATAAAGGTTCACATTCAACGCGTCTTGGATCTTCATCATGGAAGGATCGGCAAGAATAGTGCTGCC
This sequence comes from Geobacteraceae bacterium, assembly GCA_041500085.1. GTDB lineage: Bacteria > Desulfobacterota > Desulfuromonadia > Geobacterales > DSM-12255 > VEOV01. The sequence goes on along the minus strand of JBGQLM010000123.1, from coordinate 601 downwards.
TGTTTCGGAAAGTCCTATGAATAATATATTCCTGCACGGAGCTTTTTTGCCACGAGAGGGTAATAGGTGGAAAAGCAGCGAGAAAAATCTCAAAACTATCGTTCCCATAAAACAAAGGGGCACACCAAGATAATAGTCAATTCTCCGCATTGTGCCTATATTTATGCTCATTTTCTGACTCGTTTTATTTTATCGCCAACTAAATGAAGAACACATAGATGACGTTCAGCCGCCCAAAGCAACGTTTCAAAGAGGTGATAATATCATATATATATAATAAATGGAAACTTGAACTGGCATTTAAAATCGTCTTGATGCCATCCACACTGGGTGATTTTGAGGGTTTTCGATTGACAAACCCCTGCAATGGATACTAGAACTTCACTTCCTACTTACAAACAACTCTGATCGGTGACACCTAGTGATAAGCGGTGTAATCCCTGCATATAACGAAGAACGTGCTCTCGAAAAAGCGGTTAACGCCCTGTCGGAAGTATTTGAACTGTTCTCGCCTTCGGACTGGGAAATCGTCATAGTAGACGATGGCAGCCGGGACAAAACACACCTGATCGCCACACGACTTTCTGAAGCGCCGAAAATT
>JBGQLM010000122.1:0-12422 GCA_041500085.1 Geobacteraceae bacterium | reverse complement strand
GTGGAGACGACGCCAAGGCCGGCGGGCAACATGGGATGGCACATCGTCCGCGCCATGCACCTGGCGGGAAGATGCGCCGGCTGTGCGGAATGCGAAAGGTCCTGCCCCATGGACATCCCGCTGAACCTCCTGAACCGGAAGATGGCGCAGGAGCTGAAAGAGCTCTATGGCCAGGAAGCCGGGATGCAGCCGCAGGAGAAGGGACCTTTGGCCCAGTACAGGGAAGACGACGACCAGAGTTTTATCAAGTGATTCTCACCCCCCTTTAACAAAGGGGGGCAGGGGGGATTTGCCGCTGAACAAAATCCCCCTAAATCCCCCTTTTGCAAAGGGGGACTTTCATAACAGGAAAACCTATGCCAAACACAATTACCGAACAAAACTTGCGTACCCTCATCGATACCCTCGTCAACGAAGGGAGCCGGGTCGTAGGCCCGAAAGCCTCCGGCGACCTGACCCTGTACGAGCCGCTAACCTCAGGTAGCGAACTGGTGCTTGGCTCCCTGCCCCGCAGATCCGCCAAGGAGACCTTCTTCCCGCTCTGCGAGGATATCCTCTCCTATGAGAAGAAAGAGGGGAAGATGACCGTGACTGATGTGGACCTCTCCCGCCTGCCCCAAACCGTGCTGATCGGGGCGCTCCCGTGCGATGCGGCAGCTCCCGGCATCCTCGATGCGGTCTTCTCCTGGGACTACCAGGACGAGTTCTACCTCGAACGGCGGAAGAATACGACGATCATAGGAATGGCCTGCACCAAAGCGGACGATGCCTGCTTCTGCACCGCAGTCGGCTACTCGCCGTCCGAGTCAAAAGGCTCGGATATCTTCCTCCTGCCTCTGGAAGGGGGCAAGTACCGCTGCCAGATCATCACCGACAAGGGCAACCTGCTGATGGAGAGACACAAGGCGCTCTTTGCCGACGAAGAAGGGGGAAAAGCTCTCCCCCTGGCCCAGCCCGCCATGGAGAAGCTCGACCTGAAGAAGATTCGGGAGTGGCTGGAGAACAACTTCGAGAGCGACTTTTGGAAGGAGATCGCCGAGCGGTGCGTGGGTTGCGGCGCCTGCGCCTTCATCTGTCCGGCCTGCCACTGCTTCGATATCAACGACGAAGGGTCCGAAGGAAAAGGTACCCGCCGCAAGCACTGGGACGCCTGCGGCTTCGGCAAGTTCACCAATCACGCTTCCGGACATAATCCACGGGATGTGCAGCCGCAGCGCTACCGCAACCGGATCATGCACAAGTTCAAGTACTACGACGACAAGTTCGGCCAGACCCTCTGCACCGGCTGCGGACGCTGCGTGCGCGCCTGCCCGGTGGGGATAGATATTGCAGCGGTGCTGCAAGAAATTATGAAGGTTGAAAGAAAATTATGAAGGATGAATTATGAATTATGAAATAAAGGGCAAAATCTTAGAGGCAATGATGAAGAATGGCATAACCGCAACGCCTTTAGGGTTTTACTCATAATTCATACTTCATAATTCATAATTGGAATTTAAACATGTGCATTCCTGACAAGAACATCTACAAGCCTCACCTGGCCACCATCGAGCAGATCATCGACGAGACCCCGGATGTCCGGACCTTCCGCCTGGTGTTCGAGGATGAAGCTCTGCGGGAAAAGTTCACCTTCCGCTCCGGGCAGTTTGCCGAGTACTCGGCTTTCGGCGCCGGCGAATCGACCTTCTGCATCGCTTCCTCTCCGACCAGAACCGGCCATATCGAGTGCTGCTTCCGCGCTGTGGGCAAAGTTACCGAGGCGCTGCGAAGGCTCGAAGTCGGGGACAGCGTCGGAGTCCGGGGCCCCTACGGCAACTCCTTTCCGATTGAACAGTTCTACGGCAAGAACCTGGTGTTCGTGGCCGGCGGTATCGCCCTGCCCCCCCTGCGGACCCTGATCTGGAATGCGCTCGACCAGCGGGACAAGTTCGGCGACATCACCATCGTCTACGGTGCCAGGACCGAAAGCGATCTGGTCTACAAGCGGGAGCTCAAAGAGTGGCAGGAGCGCCCGGATGTGAATCTTGTCAAGACGGTTGATCCGGGCGGTAACGGGCCTGACTGGGACGGGCACGTGGGCTTCGTGCCGACGATCCTGGGAGAAGCAGCGCCTTCAGCCGACAACACCATTGCGCTGGTCTGCGGGCCGCCGATCATGATCAAGTTTACCCTGCCGGTGCTGGAGAAGCTGGGCTTTACGGACGAGCAGATCTACACCACCCTGGAGAACCGGATGAAGTGCGGCCTGGGGAAATGCGGCCGCTGCAATGTGGGGAACGTCTACGTCTGCAAGGACGGGCCGGTCTTTACTGCCGGGCAGGTCAAGGCCATGCCGCAGGAGTTCTAGTTTCCCGCAAGGAGTTCAAACATGGGACGCAAATGCAAATACAATAACAGCTCGGTCATCTCCATTCGCATGTCGGACGAAGAGCGACAAGACCTCGACAAATTAATGGCCAGCAGCCGGATAGACACGGTCTCTGAGCTGATGCGCGAAGCAATTCAACTTTTCAAGAGCAACTTGCCGATTGAAATGAAGCAGTTCATGGACCACTCTAAGCGGTCGGTCTATGGCAGACCGTCATGAAGCCGCGACCGGATTCCCCGCCTCAGCTGCCTCACCCTTCAAAGCTCTTTGTCGAAGTCACCACCCGCTGCAACCTCAATTGTTTCATGTGCGTCAAACAAAATCGGGGCAGCGAAGTCCGGGAAGGTGATTTTTCACCGGAACTGTTCACTCGCCTCGAAGCTGCCCTCCCGCATATAGAAGCACTCGTCCTTAACGGCGTCGGCGAACCACTGCTGAACCGTCATCTTGAATCGTTCATTCACAGGGCTAAAAAGTTGATGCCGGCATCCGGGTGGATCGGCTTTCAAACCAATGGCCTCCTGATGACGCAGCTTCGTGCGGTCTCTCTGGTTGATGCCGGACTGGACAAGGTCTGTATCTCCATTGATGCGATTTCTCCAGAGCAGTTTAGAAAAATGCGCGATGGTGGTGAAGTGGCTGGCGTAGACATGGCCTTATCTGCCCTGAACTGTGCCAAGACGCTCTGCAATAGGCCTGAAGTAAAGGTCGGCATCGAATTCGTGGCAATGCAAAGCAATATCAGCGGACTCCCGGAAACTCTCGAATGGGCGGCCAGCCGCGGAGCAGCTTTTGCCATAGTCACCCATGTTCTCCCCTACGACGAACTGCACGCCCATGAAGCGTTGTTCTGCAATATCACGGATCAGGCGCTGGCACTTTATAATTCCTGGCGGCGAACGGCGATCAAGGTCGGCATTGATATTCAGCGTTATTCCGAAGTCCGCTGGAAATATACACGCACAAAGGAAGAACAGGCTATTGTCAATATGGTTGAAGCGATGAAAGCCGACGCAGAGCAGCGGGGAATCATGCTCGACATGAAAAAGCTTCTCCAGTTGGAGCACCAGAGGCTGGACGAAATAACCGGGATTTTTGCAGCAGCAGAGGATGTGGCCATCAGGACGGGACTGGAACTGCGATTACCGGAGTTGGCTCTCAAGGAAAAGCGGAAATGCAGCTTTGTTGAAGAAGGAAGTGCTTTCGTCTCCTGGAACGGCGATATCTCTCCGTGTTACTTTCTCTGGCATCGCTACGAATGCTTTGCGAGCGGCTGGAATCAGACGGTAAAACCAAAAGTTTTTGGCAATCTGGCTGAGCAGGATATTGTGCAAATCTGGAAGAATCAGGAATTCACTTCGTTTCGTAAAGACGTGCTTGCCTACGATTATCCCTCCTGCTCAAGCTGCGGCCTGGCCCCATGCGACTATGTGCAGACCGATGAATTCCAGCAGGACTGCCACATCAGAAATGTTCCTTGCGGGTCATGCCTGTGGTGCATGGGGGTGTTTCAGTGTCTGCGTTGATACGAATTGAGGGATGAAGACTGCTTCACGATTATTGAAGCCGGCATGTTTAATCAATGAACAAAGAAACACTCTTGACCAGCGCGTTATTTTCGACTACTGTCTCGTAGCCCGGCTGTCTTCGGCACCAAAGAGAAACAGGGCATCCGGCAAAGGATGCCCTTTCATTTTCAAGAAATCATTTCTGGATTATCTTCTATGCCAAATTCTGATCTTCGAACCGAAAACTTCCCTTATGTCATAACCATTTCCTCTGAAAAGGGAGGAGTCGGCAAGACTACACTTGCTACCAATCTTGCAATTTTCCTTAAAGCTTTAAATGAAGATATCCCAGTAACTATCTTTTCTTTCGACAATCATTTCACGATAGACAAGATGTTCGCCATCAAGCCGGACAGTTCCCATAAAACAGTGGCAGACCTTGTTGCCGGTGAGAAGGGCTCGGAGCTCCTGCAGACGGGACAGTACGGGGTAAACTTCATCCCCTCGTCAAGCAATCTTTCCAGGCAGAAAACCGCAGTCAGGGGACCGATGGACATGGCCCGACACCTCGCCTCTTCAGGGATAGGCGGGATCGTCATCATAGACACAAGGCCTGATCTGGATATTCTGACAGAAAATGCTCTTTATGCAGCCGACAGGGTTCTTATCCCGGTAAAGGATATGCCCAGCCTGGAAAACTGCCGAAACATCTTTTCCCTCTTTGACAAACGGGGCCTCGACAAGAAGAGTCTCGTCCTGATTCCCTGCCTTATCGACGAAAGGATAAAGTTCGACGGACTGTTCTCGGACCAGAAATCCCTGTTGAGAGCTTTTGCCATCAACCGTGGCTACAGATGCCACGATGTCTATATATCCAAAAGCCCGAAAGTTGAGAGCCTGAATACAAATCCGGACGGCAGGATATATCCTGTTCTTACCCACGGTCGTGGCACAGATGTCCATGGACAGTTCACAGCACTGGCCAGGGACATACTTGAAGGTTATCTGCATGAAAAAGAGCCGAGATCGTTGTTGTTCAGCAAATGGATGGCCACCGAGGACCAGCGTGAAAAGGAAGCTTTTGTCGCCAGGATGGGCGGGACCCGGACAAAGTGCCTGCTTTGCGGCAAAGAGGTAATGAATGGTTCTGCAAGTGATGTCGGCTACTATTTTGAGACTTCCGACGGCAGTGAATGCGGTTTTCTTGAAAACGACTGTTTCATGAAACTGCTCTCCAGCTCTGTATTCAACATGAAACACGATATACTCGACGATGACCCGACCTTCCTGCTGCTTAAAGAGTCAGCAAGGAAATCATTCTTTGTCTTCAAAGCTATAGAGCAGGAAGGTAAACAGGTGGTAGACTTCAGGCGTATGGATGAAACGGGAGATGTGCAGACCAGCAGGTTTCTTAGCTTCAGAGAGCACTCCGGCGGGCTGTTTCATGACAGGAAGTGCCATCTTTTCTCTCTCATGTCCGAGACACTCTCAGGATACGGTAACAGCTACAGGGATGCTTTTCTGCTGGTACAGCCGGTAAACCCGGATGCTCCCCAGGATATCCTTCTGAAAGAGCAGTACCGCCGATTCTGCAACCTAAAGACCAAAGTCGCTTCTACCTTTATCTGACCAACTCCCTGGCAGAAACAAATCTTATCCCGGTTTTTTGCAGTTCAGGAACTGCCTCTTTCAGAGCTGCGATTGTCGATGGGTGGGGATGACAGATCGCAATTACCCCCCCTTTTTTGCGAGCCATTACAACAGCCGAATTCAGTTGTTTTTTGATAGCTGCGACATCCTGCTCATTATCCAGAAAGACATTTCTCGTTGCACTCTTCAACCCCATCCTGTGAGACAATTCGAACCCTTTTGACAGGGGAGTAGTGCGACTGTCGATAAAGAAAAGCCCGTGCTTCTTCAGTACGCCCAGAACCGGAGACATTTTCTCCTCAATCTCGGTAAAGCGTGACCCCATATGGTTGTTGGCCCCAACGGCATCAGGTACGGCCTCAAGAAGCTTCTCAAGCCTTGAGGCAAGCTCATCCGCTGAATAAGCAACAAGCAGTCCGTTGGCTTCGAGCCTCTGCTTCGGATAGCCTTGCGGTTCCATCGGGATGTGGATCATTACATCGCGCCCCGAAGCTTTTGCAGCAGCTGCCACCCCTTTAACCTTCTGAAGTCCCGGTATGATCGAAAATGTGATGGGGATACCGATCGACAACAGGTCATCTGCCTCTTTGAGGCTGCTCCCCATGTCATCGACAATTATGGCTACAGTCCCGACCTGATAGGATGGAGCAGGTGATCCCGTTTTTTTCAGGGGAGCAGGCCGGACCGACGTGTACTGTCTCTGCTCAGATTCAGCCGGGATCCTCGGAGAAATGGTCCCGGTCTCAACAGGTTGTATTCCCTTCACGGCATCTTTGTGAAAACCGCTCTTGAGCCGCTCAAGCAGCAGGAAAACAGCAGCGATGACCAGGATAACGGCAACAGCATGCCACCATCTGAATTTTCTCTCAGGTCCGCGCTTACGGCTGATTTTTTTTGTTTGGTTGGACAAGTTGTAGACCCCTTTTGCCGGTTAACGGGTGAGCGAGCGGTACCTTATTCTGTGCGGCTGGTCGGCAGCCGAGCCCAGCCTCTTCTTGCGGTCCTCTTCATACTCCGAGAAGTTCCCTTCGAACCAGACGACAGAGCTCTCTCCTTCAAAAGCGAGGATATGGGTCGCAATCCTGTCCAGAAACCATCTGTCGTGGCTGATAACCACGGCGCAGCCGGTGAAGCTCTCCAGAGCCTCTTCAAGCGCACGCATGGTATTCACATCCAGGTCGTTTGTCGGCTCGTCAAGCAGGATGACGTTGGCTCCATCCTTCAAAACCTTGGCAAGATGAACCCTGTTCCTCTCTCCACCGGAGAGCATTCCGACTTTTTTCTGCTGGTCTGACCCGGAAAAATTGAAGCGGGAAACATACGCTCTGGAATTAACAGATATCTTGCCGAGCTGAATCGTTTCCGCCCCTTCGGAGATCTCCTCCCAGATGTTCTTCTCCGGATCGAGAGAATCCCTGCTCTGATCGACATAGCCTATCTTGACTGTTTCCCCGACCTTGAAGGTACCGGTATCAACGGACTCCTGGCCGGTTATCATCCTGAAGAGAGTGGTCTTGCCGGCGCCGTTCGGACCGATAACACCTACGATCCCCCCCTTGGGAAGGCGGAAAGAAAGAGATTCGAACAACAGACGATCTCCATAAGCTTTTGAAACTGCGTCCGATTCGATGACAACGTCTCCGAGGCGTGGCCCTGAAGGGATATATATTTCGAGATCCCTGGCCGACTTTTCCGTTTCCTGGGATACCAGCTGGTCATAGGCACTGATACGTGCCTGCGACTTTGCATGACGCCCTTTCGGTGACATCCTGATCCACTCCAACTCTCTTTGCAGGGTCTTCTGGCGGTCGCTCTCCTGCTTCTCTTCGGTCGCCAGCCTGTTCTGTTTCTGCTCAAGCCAGGAGGTATAGTTCCCCTTCCATGGTATCCCTTCACCCCGGTCAAGCTCGAGGATCCATCCGGCAACATTGTCGAGGAAGTAGCGGTCATGGGTAACCGCAATGACGGTACCCTCGTAGCGCTGCAGGTGCTGTTCAAGCCAGGCGACGGTTTCCGCGTCAAGATGGTTTGTCGGCTCGTCCAGAAGAAGAATATCCGGTTTCTGCAAAAGAAGCCGGCAGAGAGCGACACGTCTCTTTTCGCCGCCGGAAAGGACTTTTACCGAAGTACTCCCGTCAGGGCACCTCAAGGCATCCATGGCCATTTCAAGCCTCGAATCAAGATCCCAGGCATCGAAATGATCAAGTTTCTCCTGGACTTCTGCCTGCCTGTCGCAAAGCTTTGCCATCTCATCGTCAGACATCGGCTCGGCGAATTTCGCATTGATCTGATTGAACTCTTCAAGAAGATCTACTATCTCCTGAACCCCTTCTTCGACGACCTGTCGGACCGTTTTCGACTCATCCAGCCTGGGCTCCTGCTCAAGAAATCCCACCGAATACCCCTGCGACAGGACCGCTTTACCGTTATAATCGTGGTCCACACCCGCCATGATGCGGAGAAGCGAGCTTTTACCTGACCCGTTAAGGCCAAGGACTCCGATCTTTGCACCGTAGAAGTAAGATAGAGAAATATCCTTGATTACCGGCTTTTTGTCATAAAACTTGGACACCCTCATCATGGTGTAGATGATTTTATTTGGATCAATGGCCATGGCTGAAAACTCCTGAAAGATTTTGTTCCTGTATTTGTCCGGCAAAAACGCGCCTGTCAACAGGCACGAAAAAAAGGCAGCCATTTGCGGGCTGCCCTCATAAAGCTTTAGACATCCGTTGTTATTTTCTCAAGACCTTGATAACCGCTGAAAAATCCTCTTCCCCTCTGCCGTCCTTGTCGGCCTGCTCATACAGACTGCAGGCGCATGATGCTGCCGGAAGATCGAGATTAAGCTTTTTCGCCTGATCGAGTACCAGTTCAAGCTGTTCATGGACATATTTCAGAGCAAGATTTCTGGTAAAATCCCCTCTGGCCATTGTTCTTCCCTTCGAATGGAACAAAGGAGAGGCAACCCCGCCCGAATCAAGAACTTCAAGGATCTTGTCCACAGTGAAGCCCATCTTCTCTCCGAACACGATACTTTCGGACAGGGCCTGGATCAACTCGGCCTGAACCAGATTCACAATGAACTTCATCCGGGTCGCGTCACCGACCGCACCGACATGAATGATATTCAGCCCGAAGAAAGAGAAAAGCTCGCGGCAGCGCCCGACAAGCGCAGAATCTCCTCCGGCAAGTATCGTAAGAAGCCCGTTTGCTGCATGCTCCTTGGTGCCCCATACAGGAGCGTCAAGGAAGAGAACCCTGTGCTTTGTAGCCTCGTCAGCGATCTCAAGAGTGCTTTCGAGAGAGTGGGTACCCATATCCACAAGGATGGTTCCCGGATCTATCCCGGCAAAAATGCCCTCATCTCCGTAAATATCCGGTCTTAAACGTTCCTTCTCGGGACGGATGTGAAGAACTATATCCATCCCTTTTGCAGCCTCTTTAGGTGATTTCGCAAGCTTTGCCCCGAGTGACGTCAACTCTGAAGCAACGGATGTATTGGAGTCGTAGACCGCAAGTTCGTAATCGCCCTTAAGAAGATTTATTGCCATATACTTGCCGACAGTACCGAGACCTAAAAAACCAACCTTCTTAAGCATGACCGACCTCCATGGTGTTTATATTGACAGAAAATGAAAAGATAACGCTACATGCTGCTAATATACAGATTTAGCGGAAGAATGCAATATTGCTTCACCGATTTTTGCCAACATTGACTCTTTTGCAATACTCATAGATCGTACACTTTGAACAAAACGGCGAAACAGGTCTGCAGAGATTCTGGCCGAAGGTTACCAGAAGATCGTTGATGCGGAGCCAGTATTTGCCGGGAAGGATTTCACGCAGCCTGAACTCGGTCTTTTCCGGAGTGTCAGTCTCGACATAACCCCAGCGGTTGCATATCCTGTGCACATGGGTATCCACGCAAATTCCCGGCTTTCCGAAGCCCAGCGTCATGACGAGATTCGCAGTCTTGCGCCCCACCCCTTTGAAGGAAAGCAGTTCTTCTATTGACTCTGGAACGTAACCGTCATATTTTTCATGGAGCAGCCGGCAAATCCCGGTTATCTGAGCAGCCTTGGTATGGTAAAATCCTACGGGATAGATCGCCTCTTCGATCTGGGCCGGGGTCAGCCCGAGCATTTTTTCAGCAGTATCCGCCAGACTGAACAGTCTCGCCGAAGCAGCGCCAGTCGTTGTGTCTTTCGTCCTCAAGGAGAGTATACAGGAGATAAGCACCTTGAAAGGGTCGTGATCCCTTTGCGAGACGATCGTGACCGCCGGGGTATCCCAGGCGGTGACAGCCTTTTCAAGAGCAGCCATAACCTTGTCTATATCGAAAGATGCCATAGTTAACCTCATGGACCTCTTAATCCTGAAACCAGCAGATGAAGGTTGCCGGAATGAGACCATCAGGGCTATTTCGTTACAATTCTTAGCGAAATTGAGCGTAGACAGCCGATACTTTCTGAGCCCGAAGGGTGAGGATGTCACACAGAACCTTTGGCGGCTGTAGCGAAATGAGCTCAGAATTGCAAAAATAGCACGTAAGCTCGAATGCAGGCAGCCTTCATCTGCAGAATCCATGTTAATTCTACTTCTCAAGGAAGACAAATGAAACATTATATTGACCTTCATGTCCACTCCAATGCATCTGACGGCATATTCACCCCTACCGAACTTGTTGTTCTGGCTCAAAAAGCCGGCCTTTACGCGATTGCGCTCTCCGACCATGACTCGGTAGGCGGTATTGACGAGGCTGTCAATGCTGCGGGCGACTCCGGCCTTACCATAGTACCCGCAGTAGAGCTATCGGTCGAATACGGCAAACACCATGATGTTCATCTCCTGGGTTACTGGATAAACCACAAGGACACCGTTTTCTGCAAAATGCTCGAACAGTTCAGGGAAACACGGGAATCCAGGGGGCTGAAGGTGATCGAAAAGATCAATCTGAAACTCGTGCATGAAGACAGAGAACCGATTGCGAGTGCCGAAGTCATGGCTCTCGCTTCTGGTGCACTCGGCAGACCGCATATCGCAAGGGTTCTTATCGATAAAGGTTATGCTGCAACCATGCAGGATGCCTTCAATAATTATCTTCAGCCTTGCAATGTACCCAAGGAGTACCTCCCTTTCGAAGAAGCCGTGAAGGAGATAAAACGCATCGGAGGAGTTCCCGTGCTGGCTCATCCGCAAAGCCTTACCCGCAACAGGGAGGAACTGAAGGGCATAATTGCAGATATGGCCGGTAAGGGACTCGAAGGGATTGAAGTCTACAACACGATGGGGGTTGAAGGGGATGATACTGCCCTGCGACGCCTGGCAGACTCTCTGGGACTTGCTTCAACAGGAGGATCCGATTTCCACGGAGGGGAAGACAGTCTTCAACTTGGAAAAGGTCGAGGGAATCTCGTTGTCACCTCTGAGCTGCTTGAGTCTCTGGAGGCAAAGCGCAAACCGATTGCTGAAGAAAAAGGCTGAGAGGGATATTCCCCCTCAGCCAAGACCTATCTCAGGAAAAGGGAACCTTATTTACTTTTATCTTCTTTCTTGCCCTGCGATTCTTTCGTCTTAACATCGCCTTTTTGAACGGGCAATGCCTCATCCTTCTTCAGCTTTTCAGGCTTTATCTTCAGCGCCGCGATATAATTGGCGGTAAAAATATAGTCATCCAGGCTGTCAAACTTTTGGTCCTTGTTCAGATCGAATCCGGCCGGCTTTGAGAGATAGAGCGTAAAATCGGCCTCGGTGAACTTTTGGGCCTTCGGGACAAGCGGGCCGATCGGGGGAGCTACGACCAGGGGGAACTCCATGATGCTTTGTCCATCGATGACAGTGAGCCTGGCATCAGAGGCACCCTTCTTGGGAAGAGCATCTATTGTCCAGACAACCTGCCCTTCGCCTTCACTGCCCATTTCCTGCACTGAAGCGCCCTGAAAGATGAATTTCGGTGTCTCGTTTCCGCCCTGCTTAAGGGTAAGCGTCAGCCTGACCGGTGTGATCCCGTCGGAAAGCGCAACAGGTGGAACCTGCGAGAAATTCGGAACTGCTCCCTCGGCAAAGAGAGCAATAAGTGCTTTCGCACTCTTCTCCCCGGAAAACTCCCTGAACAGCTGCAGCACGCTCTTATAGGAGACCGACCTGTTCTCCTGCCCTGTTTTATCCTTCGCCGTCTGCTGATCTCCGGCAGCTTGAGCGGTTGATCCTCCCCCGGACGAAGGGATGGTCATATCCCCTCTCAGATCTGTCACCAGCGGTTGATACTCGGTCTTGCGATCAGTCGAGGCCATCTGATCAGGGGGAAGAGTGATCGTCCCTATTGAAGGAACGCCCACTACAGCAACAGAAGCGCCAGACGCATTTGCCTGCGCCTGTGTCGTTATCTGTGTCGCAGATGCAGCTCTTGCATCAGCAGCTGCCTTTGCGTCTGCAGCTGCTTTTGCATCTGCATCAGCTTTTGCCTTTGCGTCTGCAGCTGCTTTTGCATCTGCATCAGCTTTTGCCTTTGCCGCTGCCGCTGCCGCTGCCGCTACTTCAGCATCAGCCTTCGCTTTTGCATCTGTCGCTGCCTTTACATCTGCGTCAGCCTTTGCCTTTGCTTCTGCAGCTGCAGCTGCATCAGCGTCAGCCTGCGCTTTTGCATCTGCCGCAGCCTTTGCATCCACGTCAGCCTTCGCCTTTGCATCTGCTGCTGCCTTTGCATCTGCGTCAGCCTTTGCCGCTGCATCTGCTGCTGCATCAGCAATAAAGTCGGCAGGGTTTTTATCCGAGTGCGATATTCTGACTCCGTTCTGGCCAACAACCTTTGAGGGGCTTTGTATGGAAACGTTCCCGGGTACAGTGCCTACAGGGGTGAACTTTATTGTTGCGAGTACCCCGGCACCATTCCT
>JBGQLM010000121.1:0-12525 GCA_041500085.1 Geobacteraceae bacterium | reverse complement strand
GTAGACTATAAGAATGGGAAGATTTTATGACTATTAGGAAGTGAATTGCCTTGGTAAATGGTTGCCGAGAAAAAATGTGGGAAAGTTTTGGCGAGTTCAGACCACGCTGCGCTGAGGTCAAGATCTGCGTGGAGGCTGCGGCTGTACACGATCCGTTGTTGGAGAATATTCAACACTGCTGAAGGATATTCTACTCTGTTAAGCCTGCTTTGCAGATGGTGTAATGATAAAAAATATCATAATTACAGTTAGTTACAAAATAAAATGAACTGGCATGTTAATTGATAAGGTTACAGCAGATGTTGCTTGTGAGACGAGGAGTCAATAATGAAAAAGAAAGTCGTTAATGGTGTGTTCATAATCTCGGTGATAACGCTTTTGTCGGTTCTCGCATTTTTCGTCAGAATCGGTGCAACCTCAGATTCTATTGCTGTTCTTAAAACAACTGGTATGACCTGCGGTAGTTGCTCAAGCAAGATCACCAAGGCGCTTGAGTCATTGAAAGGTGTTGCGGTTACCGAGGTTGATGTTGAGGGTGGGTGGGTGGTGGTAGGCTATGACACAAAGGCCGTCAAACCGGAAGTGCTGGCCGAGAAGGTCAATGGTGCCGGTTTCGGCAGCAACGTGCATCAAGTACTGACACCGGAGCAGTTCAAACAGATAACCGGCAGAGATATCGGCAAGAAGGCTTCGTCTTCGGGGGGCTGCGGAGGTTGTGGCACCAAAGGCGGCTGTGGTTCAAACAAACAAAACTGAGAACCACGATAAACGGGATAAGTGCGTTAACGAAATTAATTCACGTAGAAACGCAGCAATTAATTTCTAACCTACTAAAAGGAGACTTGAATGGCAACAAATCGCACGAAACAGGCTGTATTGGCAGGTATGGTAACGGTGGCACTGTTGGTTGGTGCTGTCAGTGTATTTGCTTTCTCACTGGGCAAGTATGAAAAGGTGAAGGTTAGCAACGGAACAGTCACTGTGCCGGTGGAGAAGCTGTCCGACGGCAAAGCCCACTTCTATAAATTAGAAGATGGTGGCAAGGAGATTACCTTCTTCGCGGTCATGGCGTCCGATGGCAGCTACAAGACCGCCTTCGATGCCTGCGATTCCTGTTATCGCGCCAAAAAAGGCTATGAGCAGCAGGGTGACAAGTTGAACTGCAAAAACTGCAACCAGAAGTTCGCCATCAACCGTCTCGGACCTAATGCCACTGGTGGCTGCAATCCTGGCTACTTGCCACATCAGGTCAAGGGCAACACTATTTCAATCACAGCGGATGACCTCAAGGACGGGGCGAGGTACTTCTGATGCAACTGCATACAATTTCCATCAACAACCTCAAGCGTCGCAAAGCAAAGATGGCATTTCTGACCATCGGATTGACGGTGGGGATTGCTACCATCGTCACCCTGGTCACACTGACCCGCTCCATGTCGAGCGATATCGAACGCAAGATGGATGAATTCGGCGCCAATATCCTGATTACCCCCCAGAGTAACGGTCTGTCAATGAACTATGGCGGCATCAGCCTGGGTGGGGTGACTTTTGACCAGCGCGAGATACTGGAAACTGACCTTGCCAGGATCAAGACCATAACTAACCACAAAAATATCTCTACCATCTCGCCAAAGGTGCTGGGGGGGCTCAAGGTTGGAACCCAAGATGTGTTGCTTGTTGGGGTAAATTTTGACAGCGAGCTGAAGATGAAGCAGTGGTGGAAGGTTTTCGGCGATACTCCGAAAAATCAAGGAGAGCTGCTTATCGGCAGCGATGCGTCAAAAATACTGAATGTAAATCCAGGTGATGAACTCAAGCTCAAGGGTGAAATCTTCAAGGTCTCTGGAGTCCTGGATCAGACCGGCTCACAGGATGATTCGCTGGTCTTTGCATCGCTTCCAAAAGCCCAGAAACTGCTCGGCAAGGAAGGCAAGATTACTCTGGCCGAAGTGGCGGCCCTCTGTTCCGGTTGCCCCATCGGCGACATGGTGACCCAGATTGCCGAGAAAATTCCCGATGCCAAAGTGTCGGCCATTCAGCAAGTTGTCGAAGGACGGCTCAAGGCGCTGGACCAGTTCAAACGCTTCTCCTATGCCATGGCCGGCGTGGTGGTCTTCATCGGCTCTCTGATCGTATTCGTCACCATGATGGGGAGCGTCAACGAGCGCACCACGGAGATTGGTGTTTTCAGGGCCATCGGTTTCAGGAAGAGTCATATCATGCGGATCATCCTGTTGGAGGCTGCTCTGGTCAGCCTGCTGGCCGGAATTTTGGGATATGCGGTCGGCATGGGGGGCGCCAAACTGGCACTGCCGTTTATGGCCGAGAGTCAGAATATTCACTTGATCTGGGACTCGACTGTGGCCTTTGGTTCAATCGGCCTTGCTGTGATGCTGGGCCTACTGGCCAGCCTTTGTCCGGCGCTGCATGCAAGCAAGATGGACCCAACCGAAGCCCTGCGGGCACTTTGACACGAGGATACAATGGCACTAATCGAAATTAAAAACATAACGAAACAATACACCAGCGGCGAAGACGTTGTCGAAGCGTTGCGTGGTGTGGACATAAGCATTGAGGCGGGTGAATTCATCACCATCATGGGGCAGTCCGGCTCCGGCAAGAGTACCTTGCTATCAGTCCTTGGGGGGATGAATCATCCTACTACGGGCGAGGTCGAGATGGCCGGCGTAAAGCTGTATCAACTCCCCGGAGAGAAACTGGCCGACTTCCGGGCGCAGAATCTGGGATTTGTTTTCCAGTCTTTCCATCTGATCTCGTATTTGACCGCTATCGAAAATGTCATGCTGCCACTGGCCATCGTCAAGATGAACTCAGCGGCAAAAAAGAGCGCTGCCAGACAGGCTCTCGAACGGGTCGGTCTGGGCGGTAAGCTGGACCGTCTGCCCAATCAGCTCTCCGGCGGCGAACAGGAACGGGTCGCCATTGCCAGGGCCATAGTCAATAATCCCCATATTCTCTTGGCGGATGAACCGACTGGCAACCTTGATTCCAAGACCAGCGAAGAGGTCATGGCGCTTTTCAGGGAGTTGAACACCTTCGGCCAGACCGTTGTCATGGTAACTCACAATCCGGATAACGGGGCCTATTCTGACCGTACGATCCATTTAAAGGATGGTATGGTTATGGGTGGGCAGGTCTGAAATTGAATGGGAGGAAGCCCTGTGAAAGTGCGCGACAGTGGGATGCCCTACGAAGAGATGTGGTCCGGTTTTTTCGACCCCGACAAAATATTGCGAACCTTCGGTCTGGATCAAGAAATTAATGACATCGTTGAGTTTGGCTGCGGTTATGGGACTTTCACGCTGACTGCTGCACAAATGATTCGCGGTACTGTCAATGCTTTTGATATCGAACCGGCCATGGTGGTCGCAGTAACTGAAAAAACCTGTCAGGCGGGCATCAAGAACATTCAGGCGACTGTTCGGGATTTTGTCGCTCAAGGAACTGGTTTGCCTCAGGAATCCATGGATGTGGCGCTACTCTTTAACATCCTCCATCACGAAGAGCCAGTAGCATTGATGAAGGAAGCTTATCGCGTTCTCAATCTGGGAGGATATCTGGCAGTTATTCACTGGAATTACGATCCAGCGACTCCTCGTGGGCCGGCAATGGAAATTCGCCCACGACCTGAGCAATGTATCGAATGGGGACGAAAAGCAGGTTTCAGCTATAACGAACATGAAGGATTTGACTTCCCTCCGCACCATTACGGCTTAATGCTGAGAAAGTGCTAAATGAAAAATACAGGGTCAAGATGAAGACTATCTTCATCGCAATTATGATTTTATTGAACCTGCCAGTTGCAACCCACGCTGATATCAATCTGCCGGTAGAGAACGGCGTCATAACTTCAGGCGTTGGCTTGCGGGTTGACCCGTTCGGCAGCGGCAAACTTGTTTTCCATCGCGGGATCGATATCGCCGTCCCGGTCGGGTCTCCGGTGCGGGCTACCCGCAAAGGGCGAATTGTTTTCGCCGGACCTCGTAGCGGCTATGGCTCCACTGTCATTATTGAACATGCCAATGGAGACCGCACTCTCTATGGGCACAACTCGATCGTTCGCGTTCAACCGGGTGATTTGGTGGAATCCGGCACAGTCGTCGCTTTTTCTGGCAACACCGGCAGATCCACCGGCCCGCATGTGCATTTCGAACAGTTGCCCAGTGGTCGCCCCATTATAGAAACGGCGGAAGCGGAAGAAACGACACTGCCACAGGTTGTCAACAATAGCAGCCAGCGATACCTGCTTGAGCAAAAAATGGAAGAATCGGTGAACTCTATTCTTAGAACCATCAACAGAGTTGCAACCACTGGGCAGGGCGGATGAACCTTTCACCAGGAAACTACTGAGCTGTTTCACCATTAAGAAAGACAAGGAGATCCCCATGAAAAAACTGATCCTGTTACTCATGCTGATTATCCTTCCCAGCGCGGCCTTTGCCCTGGAACAGAGCTTTAGCCAACAAGGGCTCAAGGCGACCATAAAGCTTTCACCGGAGAAGCTTGAAACACAATCCAATGTCCAACTTTCGCTCAGTTTGAGTAAGGACGGAACAAACCTTACTGACAGAGACGTGACGCTGGAAGTCTATGAGCGAAATGTCGATCAACCGATAATCAAGCGCCCGGTTGATGTTCTCGATACTGAGTTTGTCGATTCCTGGAAGTTCGAGAAAGCTGGCGATTATAAGGTGGTTATAAAAATTGCGGATCATCAGAAACCGGAAGAAGTTATCAGCTATGAAGTCAATGCAACTGTCATGGATGCAGGTGGGGAAAATGGAGAGCACGGGTTTTTTGCCCATAATTTTGGCGGGGGCAAGTGGGGATGGTGGGGCACCGGATTTATGCTCATTATGATGGTACCTATGATGATTCTTGTGTTGTGACCTTGTAGTTAATATTCAGTGTAATGTTCAACCAGGTGCTTAACTGCAGTTTACTGTCATAGTGAGGAATATAGTTAAAATATCATGGAAAAATCATCAATAGTCCGGCCACTTATCCTAACATCCTTCGTCATCGGCATCAGCCTGCTGCACTATTTGACGCCGCTTCATCTCCCCTATCTCCATGATATTTTTCAGCGCCTTTACTATCTGCCGATCATTCTGGCTGCCCTCTGGTATGGTTTCAGGGGCGGTTTGCTCTGCTCGATCATTGTGAGTGTTGCCTATGCCCCCCATTTGCTTTTTCAGTGGGGTGGGCACCTGACCATGGAGATGGAAAAATATCTGGAGATATTGCTGTACAACATTGTTGGTAGCGTAACCGGTCTGCTGTCGCAACGGGAGCGTGAGCGGACCGTGGAACTACAGAAGACTGCCTGGGGGCTTGAGGAGTCCTACCAGAAGCTGCAGCAACAATCAGAGCGGATCATCATAATTGAAGATCAATTGCGCCGCTCAGAGAAGCTCTCTACCTTGGGAGAGATGGCGGCGGTTTTGGCTCACGAAATCAGGAACCCACTTGGTTCTATACGCGGTACTGCCGAAATATTGAAAGACGACTACAAGCCTGGCGATCCCAAGCATGAGTTCATCGAAATTCAGATCAAGGAGACGGAACGGCTTAATCGGGTTGTTGAAGATTTTCTTCACATGGCGCGTCCTCAACCGGTCGATCTACGGCCATGCCAGGTGCAGGAAGAACTGGATACGATTGTGACCCTGTTATCTAACGATGCCAGGGAGCGGAAAATTAAGCTCATTCTGCAGCCTTCCATTGTTCCAGTAATCATTAAGGCCGATGGGGAGAAGCTTCGGCAGGCTTTTTTGAACATCATCATCAACGCCTTGCAGGCCACAGCACCCGGCGGCAGCGTAATAATCTCCTCAACGGTTTATCAGGCAGCATTATGCGAGGTCCGTTTCCGTGATACCGGGTCAGGAATTGATGCAGAGACACAATCTAGGATTTTTGAACCTTTTTTTACCACCAAAACAGACGGAACAGGACTGGGGCTAGCAATCACCAGGAAAATCATTGAAAGCCACAGCGGTACGTTGTTGGTCGAAAGTGAGCCAGGGCACGGCACAACCTTAACGGTCAGATTGCCGTTACAGGATGCAGCTAATGGAGGAACACCTTGAAAGCAAAAATTCTCATTATTGACGACGACACCTCGCTGCGGCGGGTGCTTGAATATAACCTTCAGGAAGAAGGGTATGAAGTTCAGGCCGCTTCCTCGGGGGAGGAAGGATTATATCTGTTCAGACAGTCCCAGCCCAATCTGGTTATCACCGACATGAAAATGTCCGGCATGGATGGGTTGATGGTTCTCAAGTCCATCAAGGAGCGTTCTCCGGAGACACTGGTGATAATTATAACCGCCTTCGGGACAGTTGATGTTGCGGTGGAGGCCATGAAAGCCGGAGCCTACGATTACATCACAAAGCCGTTTAACAGGGATGAACTTAAGTTGACGGCCAAGAAGGCACTTCAATTCTCTGGTCTGACTGAAGAGAATAAACGCTTGAAGAGTGCATTGTCGGACAGGGCAGATTTCCGCACCATTGTTGGTTCTTCAAAAGAGATGGAAAAAGTCTTTGAGGTGATTCGCAAGGTCGCCGACACTGAGGCAGCTGTACTTATAACTGGTGAATCAGGCACGGGGAAAGAGCTTGTCGCTCGCTCCATACATGCCAACAGCTCACGCCGGGATGCGCCTTTTGTCGCCATCAATTGCGCTGCCATTCCCCGCGACCTGCTGGAAAGCGAACTGTTTGGTCATGTCAAAGGGGCGTTTACCGGAGCAGTCAGGGATAAGACCGGGAAGTTTCAACTGGCGGAAGGGGGGACGCTGTTCCTGGATGAAGTTGGTGAACTTCCGCTGGAACTCCAGCCCAAGCTGCTCAGGGCGCTCCAGGAAAAGGAAGTTGAGCCGGTAGGAGGCACGAAGATCCAAAAACTTGATGTCCGCGTTGTATCCGCCACCAATCTGAATGTTGACAAGGCGATAGCTGATGGCACTTTCCGCGAAGATCTTTATTACCGGTTGTCGGTTATTCCGTTGCACCTGCCGCCACTTCGTGAGAGACGCAAGGATATTCCACTTCTGATCAAATACTTCTGTGGGAAACACGGCAGCGACAAAATATCTTTTGACAAGGATGCCCTTCACACTCTTGTCATGTACTCCTGGCCGGGAAACGTGCGGGAGCTGGAAAACACCGTTGAACGGTTGCTCATAATGAGGAACAGCGATGTGATCAACATCGACGAACTTCCTGAAAAACTTTTGGAAAATGGTGCTTCCGGAAGTGCAATTTTAAAACTACCTGATGAAGGGTATTCACTTGAGCAGTTGGAGCGGGAAGTTGTTGTGGAGGCACTAGAACGAAACAGCTGGAACCAGACCGCAGCAGCGCGTTTTTTGCGCATTCCTCGGCATACGCTCATTTACCGGATTGAAAAATATGGTATTACGCTGCCGGGCAATAAATAACGAAATAACAAACTATAATGAGTATAACTTACACTGCTGTATAATCTCATAAGGAAGCCAGCCAGAAAAAATATTGGAGAATATTCTTTAGATGTGATGAATATTCACCAGCAAAAAATGTGTGTGCAGACTTATAATGTAACATAATCGATTAGTTAAGAGTTGGCACAATCTCTGTAATGACACCTGCATCGACAACTAATTGTCAGGAGTTCACATGAAAAACTTTCGCGTACTTGCTTTACTGATGCTGCTATCCCTTTCACCTGCAATGGCATTGGCGGAAGAAGTGAAATTGCCTGCCGAAGACCTGGCGATTCTTGTTGACACAGCTGTCGACAATAATCCGGAATTAAAATCATCCCAGTCACGTTGGAAGATGTTTGCCAATAAAGCCAAGCAGGCTTCGGCATTGGAAGACCCGATGCTGATGTTAAAACTGCAAAACCTTATGGTGCGTCAGCCGACTTCATTTGACAAAGATCCCCAGACTTCAAGAGTTATTGGCATCTCTCAGCAGCTCCCGTTCTGGGGCAAGCGGGCCATCAAGCAGGAAATTGCCCAATATGAGGCCGAATCCTATCGATGGTCCATCGAGGAGCGCAAGCTGGAATTGACCCGTATGGTCAAGGAAACATATTTCCAGATCTATGCTGTTGATAAGTCACAGGAGATCGTGGAAAAGAATCTGAAGATTCTGACTGACTTCGTGACTATTGCCGAATCGAAATATTCTGTCGGCCAGGGGGTGCAGCAGGACATCTACAAGGCCGGCCTTGAAAAATCCAAGATGCTCGACATGCAGATTACCCTCAGGCAGCAGCGCAAGAGCCTGGAAGCCAACCTCAATTATCTTCTCTATCGTCCCGGAAACACACCGGTCGGACCCATTGCTGAGTTCACCCTCCCTAAACTCGCGCTGTCCGCCGAGCAGTTAAAGGAACTATCTGCAGAGAAGCGTCCCCAGATTAAAAGCTTCTCCGAACTCGTCAACAAGGGGCAGGCATCGCATCGTCTGGCGCAGCAGGAATTCTATCCCGATTTCAACCTCTCATTCGAGTACATGTACCGTGAGGCATCGATGAACGATCCCGGCTCTGACATGTTCAGCGCGGGGGTAACTTTCAACCTGCCCTTCCAGCAGGAACGCCGCCGGGCAATGCTGGCTGAATCCACGTCCGAGACATCCATGGCCGTGGAAGAGTTGAATGGACTCAAAAACAGCATCAGTTACACCATCAACGACACGCTTGCCCAGTTGGAGCGTCGCCTGAAACTGGTGGAACTCTACAAGGGCGGCATCATTCCCCAGGCGGAGCAGTCGCTGGAATCGGCGGTCATCAGCTACCGGGTCAACAAGGTGGATTTCCTGACCCTCCTCGATGGCAGGATGAACCTGTTTAATTACGAGCGGGAACTGTACGAATCGCAGGCTGAATACATGATGAAACTGGCCCAGCTGGAAGCGGCTGTCGGAACCGATCTTGTAACAGTTCCAGCGGTACAGTTGACAGCCCCGCCGGTGGTTACGACGGAACAGACGCAAACACCGGCTGTGGCAGTACCTGCATCAGTACCTGCACCAGATCATTCTCAACATCATTAAAATTCACGATACCGAGGTACGACCATGGCCCTGAACAAGAAAATCGCAATTCCACTGGTGGTAATAATTCTGGCTGCGGCAGCAGGTGGTGGCTGGTTCCTGTGGCAAAAGCAACATTCCATCAAGGCTACCGACCAAAAGGCGGCTCAGGGCAAGCAGCTCTATACCTGCTCCATGCATCCCTTCATCATCAAGGACAAGCCGGGTACCTGTCCGATCTGCGGCATGGAACTGATCAAGAAGATCGACAGTGCTCCAGCCGTTGGTGCCCAGACCCCGGAACAGAAGCAGCAGGCCGACATGCTCGGTCACGTCTCGCTCTCGCCGGTCCAGCGGGTCATGGCAAACGTAGCCACCGTGGCGGCGAAACAGTCAACCCTGAACAAGGAGATCAACGCCGTCGGCATCGTCCAGTACGACCAGTCGCGCCAGGCCAAGGTTACCGCCTGGATCGCCGGCCGCATCGACCAGCTGCATGTCAATACCGTTGGCTCCTTTGTCAGCAAGGACAAGCCTGTTGCAGAGATTTATTCGCCTGACCTCCTGGCAACACAGCAGGAGTATCTCCTGGCGGTCAAGAGCCGGGAGCAGTTGAAGAGTTCTACCATCGCCTCTATTGCCCAGAACGGCGAAGGTCTGGTTGCGTCGGCGAAACAGCGATTGATGCTCTTCGGTGTCAAAGAGAGCCAGATCGCCGAGCTGGAAAAGGCGGGCAAGCCGAATATCCGCCTCTCCATCTACACGCCGCTCTCCGGCATCGTCATCGAGAAGCTGGTGCAGCAGGGGCAGTACGTCAGCACGGGAGAGGTGCTGTTCAATATTGCCGATCTTTCCAAGGTCTGGGTGGAGATTGATGTCTTCGAAAATGAAGTTCCTTATGTGCGGGTCGGCCAGCAGGTGGAGATCCGCTCCTCGGCCGATCAAAAGATGGTCCTCTCCGGCAGGATCAGCTTTATTTATCCTTTTCACGATCCCAAGACCCATACCGTCAAGGCCCGGGTCGAGATGGCAAACCAGGGCCAGAAGCTGAGACCGGACATGTTCGTCAATGCGATCATAAAGGTTCCGCTAGTCAGAGGGATCGTTATCCCGGTGACTGCGGTCATCGATACCGGCAAGCGCCAGGTGGTCTGGATCGAGACCTCGCCGGGGATGTTCGAGCCTCGCGACGTGCAGGCAGGCGAGCGGGTCGACGACAAGATCCAGATACTGTCTGGGCTCAAGTCGGGTGACAAGGTTGCGGTATCCGGCGGCTATCTGATCGACTCCGAATCGCAGTTGAAGGGTAGCGGCGGTGGGCATGAAAACATGCCGGGAATGAAGATGGAAGAACCAAAAGGGGCTAAGCAGCCGGCAGTTACTCCGGCACAGCAGCCGGCAAAGAAGGGCACCTTGAAGATGGATGACATGAAGATGTAATGACGACTACTTAACGATCTCCGACAAGGAATGCTGCCATGATTGAAAAGATTATTGATTATTCCGCACGCAACCGGGTCATCATCCTGATGATCTTCGGGCTGATCATCGTCTGGGGACTCTGGTCGGTCTACAGAACACCTGTCGATGCCATTCCGGATCTCTCCGACAATCAGGTGATCGTTTTCACCGACTATCCGGGCCGCTCGCCCCAGGTGGTGGAGGATCAGGTTACTTATCCGCTGGCGGTCAACCTCCAGGGTCTGCCACAGGTCCGCGCCGTGCGGGCCTCTTCGGCCTTCGGCTTCTCCATGATCTATGTCATCTTTGAAGACAAGGCCGATATCTACTGGGCCAGAACCAGGGTGTTGGAGCGGCTGAACTATGCCGCCTCGCTGCTGCCGCCGGGAGTGGTTCCCACCCTCGGGCCGGACGGCACCGGGGTCGGCCATGTTTTCTGGTACACCATCGAGGGTAAGGGGTACGACCTGGAGCAGCTGCGCACCCTGCAGGACTGGTTCGTCCGCTATCAGCTCAACACCGTGCAGGGGGTGGCTGAGGTAGCCTCCATCGGCGGCCTGGTGCGTGAATATCAGATCGACCTAGACCCTGCAAAGCTTTTTGCCTACAACATCAAGGTCGCCAAGGTCATGGATGCGGTCAAGGTCTCCAACAAGGATGTCGGCGGAAAGCTTATCGAACAGGCCGATGCCGAATATCTGATCCGGGGCAGCGGCTATGTGAAATCCAAGGCCGATCTGGAGAACATCGTTGTGTCAGCCGACGTGCGCGGCACGCCGATTTACCTCAGGAACCTGGGGACGGTGCAGATGGGTGGCGCCATCCGGCGCGGCATGCTTGATATGAACGGCGAAGGCGAGGCGGTCGGCGGTATTGTGGTCATGCGCTACGGCGAGAACGCCAAGGATGTCATTGACCGGGTCAAGGTCAAGATCAAGGAGCTGGAAAAGGGGCTGCCGCCAGGGGTGAAGATCATGGTCTCCTATGACCGCTCCGACCTTATCGAGCGGGCCATCGATACCCTGAAACATAACCTGCTGGAGGAGTCGATCGTAGTCTCCCTGGTCATACTGCTCTTCCTGCTCCACTTCCAAAGCGCCTTGGTGATCGTGCTAACTCTGCCGATCTCCGTACTGATTGCTTTCATCACCATGAAGCTGATGGGGGTCACATCGAATATCATGTCTCTCGGCGGCATTGCCATCGCCATTGGCGTGCTGGTTGACGCAGGGGTCATCATGGTAGAAAACTGCTACCGTCATCTCTCCGAGATGCCGGTTGAGGAGAGGGCAAACAGACGTCTTGAGGTCGTCATAACTTCGGCCAAACAGGTCGGGCGGGCGATCTTCTTCTCCCTGGCGATCATCGTGCTCTCATTCGTACCGGTGTTCATGCTTGAAGGGCAGGAAGGCAAACTGTTTCATCCGCTCGCTTTTACCAAGACCTTCTCCATGATGGGCTCGGCCATGATCGCCATCACGCTGGTGCCGGTGCTGATGTACTACTTCATGCGGGGCAAGATGCCTCCGGAAAGCGCCAATCCTGTTTCGACCTTTTTTATCAAACTCTATAGTCCCGTAATCCGCTGGGTGCTGGTCTGGAAGAAGACTACCATCGCTCTCAACCTGCTGGCGCTGGGAATAGCCATCCCGATGTTCATGAGCCTGGGATCGGAGTTTATGCCCCCTCTTGACGAAGGATCGCTCCTCTACATGCCGGTCACGCTTCCCAATGTCTCCATTACCGAGGCCAAACGGCTGATCCAGGTGCAGGACGCCATCATCAAGGGAGTACCCGAGGTGGAGCATGTTCTCGGCAAGGTCGGCAGGGCCGAGACTTCCACCGATCCGGCGCCTGTATCCATGTTCGAGAGCATCATCATCCTCAAACCCAAGGATAAATGGCGGCCGGGGCTCAAGAAGGCCGACATCGTGGCCGAGCTGGACTCCAAGCTGCAGCAGATCGGGGTCCGTAACGGCTGGACCCAGCCGATCATCAACCGGATCAACAT